>CAYZMD010000077.1:0-7153 GCA_964479425.1 uncultured Methanosarcinales archaeon
TTATTAACTAGAAAAACTTTACTATTTATTAAGGTTTCTTAATTAAGACAGTGCCACAATTTCAAACTGATTATTATAACCAAAATCTATTATTTTCCCTAATTCGTTGTCCATTTGTCTTTTTAGTAAAGCTAGGTTTTGATTGGACGTGTTGCCTTCAACAAATGTGTCAATATCTTTTGTTTTTATTAAAGGATAACCTTGCACCATTAAGCCATGACTACCAATCAAATAAAACCTAATTTTCCATTTTTTTTGTTGACAAATATCATTAATTCTAGAAAAAACATCAAAGAATAGTTTCGCTGGGTCCAGTTTGCCTCGATTTATCATTGTAAAGTTTATATTTGTTTATGAACTCTGAATGATCCAAATGTGCAATAATTTTCCATTTTTTTAATAAGTCGCTTCTTTTTTCTAAAGTCAGCTTTGTATATTCAGGTTCTTTACTAGTACGTAAAGTCTCTTCTATTAATAGTTTTTGTTTATACGCTTCTTGAATTGCATTATTTAATGTAATATTGTATTGTTCGTTAAGTTCATCAAATATTTCTTTTGTTTGTTCAAGTAAATAGCCGACTTTATTTTGCAATCCTTTTTCTACTGCCATTTTGATAAGTTTATTATAATCAATCTCATTATTTTTTATTACAGTTGGAACGCCATACCAAGTTCTTGGCTCATCATAGTTTTCTGTTATTGCTAGAATAAGTTCTTCTGGAGTTAGTTTTCTTGTTTTTACATTTGAATTACTTAATTCATAGCCATTGCTAGCTAGATTAAACAATATAGTTTCTAAATCTCCCATTGTCCCCACCACATAGTTATATAATGTAGAATACTTAAAAAAGTAACTATGATAATTTAGGATTAGAATGAAAAAAAGGATGTGGCCCTCGTCGTCTTGGGGGTGACTGGTAAAGAATTAACCACGGGCACACATCACGAATGTGAAAAGTGGTATGCAAAAGCACACCGGTAATTTATTTTATCTTACTATTTCTATACCTAGCTCGTTGCTCATATGTTGTGCAGCAGCTTTAGCATGTCTAGCGTCGACTTTGCCTAAAATCCATGGGGATTGAACGCCTGTAATTATTGTCATTACAGTTAGTTTTCCTTTCATGTCTTCAGCAACTCTAGCTCCCCAGATAACATTTGCATCTTCGTCTAAAGTTTCTGTAACAAGCTCGCCGATTTTACTTACTTCGTCCAAAGTCATATCTGGTCCTCCAGAAATGTGGATCAAAGCGCCAGTTGCTCCTTCGTAATTTATGTCTAATAATGGATTGCTTAAAGCTCCTTTTACAGCTTCTTCAACTCTATTATTTGTATCGCTTGAACCAACACCGATTGCTGCAACGCCACCATTTGTCATGATAGCTTTTACATCAGCATAGTCTAGATTAACTAAACTTGGAACTGCAATTGTTTCAACGATTCCTTTAATCATAGTTGAGATTAATTCATTTGCAACAGCAAAAGCTTGTTGGATTGGTAAATTACCAGCAATTTGAACTAATCTGTTGTTATCAATAACAATAACTGTGTCTGAAACTTGTCTTAGTTGTTGTAGACCAAATTCAGCTTTATCAATTCTTGCTCTTTCAATTTTAAATGGCATAGTTACAGTACCGATAACGATACTTCCTGCGTCTTTAGCAACTTGAGCTACAACTGGTGCTGCTCCTGTTCCTGTTCCGCCGCCCATTCCTGCACATACGAATACCATGTCTGATGATTTTAATGAATCTTTTACTTCAGTCATGCTTTCTTTTGCGGATTCTGCTCCTTTTTCTGGAAATCCACCACAGCCAAGGCCTCTAGTTGTGTCCTTTCCAATTAAAAATTTTCTATCAGAACCAGTAATATTAAGATGTTGTTGATCAGTATTGCATGCAATAATCTCAGCACCTTTAATTCCTTTTTTATATAACCAGCCAACCATATTGTTGCCTGCTCCACCAACACCAATAACCTTGATGTTTGCTTGTCCCACCTGTAGCTCTTCCATATTCATTTCGCTAGATGTTTTCATTGCGTTTTCGATAATAAAATCCATTGTGTATCTCCCCCTTGCGGTTTTTTTTCTTGATTTGTATGGTAGAGAACAACAATCTTTATAAATCATGAATTGTGTACTCTAACTAAGAATTAATCCATTTCTTATCGTAATAATCATTGAATCAATTCTTTTTTCGCTTTAACGGCTTTAAACGACTCCCTTTTTTTAAAAAAAGGCATATTTTTCCTTTTTTTATGTTTTTAGCTGTTAAAACTTGGTTTTTGATATACTTGAGAATGATACTTCTCATATATAAACCTTTGGGTTTCTTTTTTTAGTCCTTTAAGGGAGTGAACGCTTCATGTCGGCTGTATCTACCGAATTAGAGCACTTTAAACAATATACTCAATTGTATACTAGTTCAGCTTGTCAAAAAAAATATTAATTAAGTTATCCCAATCAAATGATTAAATTTAAATAATACAACTAACAACAATAATATATGACATTATATTTCATAGGGCTTGGATTATTTGATGAAAAGGACATATCTTTGAAAGGACTAGATATTGTTAAGAAATGCAAATATATTTACCTTGAGAACTACACTTGTAAGCTAAATACATCAATTTCTAAAATGGAGAAACTATATGGTAAAAAAATAATTTTGGCAGATAGAGAGATGGTTGAACAAACTCCAGATACTTCAATCCTTAAGTATGCTATTAATGATAATGTGGCTTTTCTTGTAATTGGAGACCCTATGAGCGCTACAACTCATACTGATTTATGGTTAAGGTCAAAAGAATTAAACATCAAGATTCAAGTTGTTCCAAATGCTTCAGTTTTTACAGCTATTGGCATAACTGGTATTCAATTGTATAAGTTTGGAAAAACATCTTCAATAGTCTTTCCAGAACCAAATTGGCATCCAGAAACTCCGTATGATGTAATTAAGCAGAATAAAGAACAAAATTTGCACACTTTATTGTTACTTGATATAAAAGTAAAAGAATCCTCAAAGGAAGATATTAGAAAAAATAAGAATAAATTTTTGCCAAGTAGATATATGACTGTAAATGAAGCAATTGATGAATTATTAAATATTGAGAAAAAACGTAAAGAAAAAATATTTACAAAAGAAACTTTTTGCATAGGCTGCGCAAGGCTTGGAAGTATTGAACCTAAAATAGTTGCAGGTAAAGCAAAAGATTTGCTAAAAATAGATTTTAAAGAACCTTTACATTGCCTAATTGTTCCTGGAGAAATGCATTTTATCGAGGAAGAAGCAATTAAGCAATACGAAATTTAATTTACCAAAAATCATTTGTTTTATTCTTCCTTTCAAATAATAATTGTCTGAATAAATTTCTAGTAAAACTACAAACAAATGGTCTATTTAATGTTTTTTCATTGTATTCAATTAAATCTAGCATGTCTTCGTATGATATTCCTCTTCTTAGTCTACTTTTTTCAAACCCTATTTCTCCACATATACAAAGAAACCTTAAATCAGAGAAGAGTCCTAATATGTGATCTTTTTTAAACATTTCATATCTTCCAAATGCCCAATCGTCATGCATTCCAATATATTCACATATTTGTTTTATTTTTTCTTTATCATAATGAATTTCATTAAGAATTTTTTTCGCAATTTCTTTCCCATATCTCATGTGCATAAGTTTCATTTCAATTCTAGCAGAATTTTCTCGTGGACATAGCGCATAGCCAACATCATGTAAAATAACAAAAGGCATTAGAATTGATTTATCTACATTCTCACTAAAACAAAGCTCCTCGCATTTTTGCATTATCCAAGGAATAGTTTCAATGTCTCCACGTCCACCTTTTTCGTAATAAGGTTGGGCGAGTTGCCATATTTTTAGATATATGGAGTTCATATAAATAGAATAACAATCAATATTTATAAATTTACTTTATCGATATATGAATAATATACGAAAATTCACTTTTTTGTGCAAATCTTTATATACTGCTCCGTAAGTAAAATTTATAATTATTTTTACGGACTAGTATATCCTGAGAAACGATTTGGTTTCTGGGACACTAAAAATTTTCAATTTTTAAGTGTACCAACCGCAAAAGTTATAAATTTCATTTGCGGTTCAGTATATATAACAAAAGAAATAATTTATTGGGGGGATTTAATATGTGGAGTAAACCAAATATTGAATGGGAAAGATTTGTTTTTGAATTAAAAAATGCTGAAGTTGAAATTATTAGAGAAAAGGTAATAAACAACTCTGGTGATTATGAAGACTTTGCTTTTTAAGGAAAATTATTATATTATTCCTTCGGTTTTGTAAATAAATTCACCAAAACCTTTATAAACTACTTCTTTTACTTTCAATTAATTAGAGACATGTGGGCATTAGGCATGCCTGAATCTCAAAAAAGATGTTACGACATCGCAGGTGAATACAAATGGGAGTATACAAATACGTAAAAAAATTATGGACAAAGCCTAAAGAAAATCTAGGAGATCTTTGGAAACAGAGATTAATGTTATGGAGAAAAGAACCTTCTACGGTGAGATTAAAATACCCTACTCGAATTGATAGGGCTAGAAGTTTAGGATACAAAGCTAAGCAAGGCTATATGGTTATTAGAAAAAGAGTAATCAGAGGAGGCCATAGCAGACTATCTTATCTTGGTGGTAGAAGATCTAAACATAGTTCTAAGAGACTAGATTTAGACAAGAATTATAAAACAATTGCTGAAGAAAGAGTTAGTAGAAAATATGTAAATTGCGAAGTTCTTAACAGTTATTGGGTAGCTTCAGATGGTAGATATCATTGGTTTGAAGTTATTGTTGTTGATAGAGCACACCCAGTAATTAAGAAAGATATGCCTTGGATTACAAAGCAGAGAGGAAGGGCTCATAGAGGCTTAACTAGTGCTAGTAAAAAATCCAGAGGATTAAGAGTTAAGGGCAAAGGTGCTGAGAAATTAAGACCTTCAAGAACTGCTAACTTGAAAAGACGGCAGTAATTTTTTATTCTTTTTTTATTTTAATTTTATTCTTTATTTAAAATTTCAATTTTTTTTGAGAAATTAGGTTCTTCTAAATATACGCTTGGTTCAAGACATTTTCCTTTATTACAAGTAACTTCATTATGTCTTGTAATATAATCTTTTGTAATTGGATCTATGTATTGTATGTTTTTGATTTCTTCAACTGGTTTTGAATCTTCTAACTTTAAATTCTCTTTTTTAGAGATATTAATATCTTTCATAGGTACATCTTTAGTGTTTCCAGAATCGTTATCCATATTGTTATTTTTATCAACCATCTTATATTAGGGGTTTATAACTTAAATTTAATGGTTTTTCATCACCAAAATTATTTTCGATTATGATTTGTCCATTCATGATATATATGTCGGAAGTTTGTTTTGAGGTATCTCCTCTAAATATTCCTGTACATTTTTCTTCTTCGTTTTTTGTTTTATACATACTATCCATCATTTATCACCTTTATACATATCAATTAAGTTTAAAAATCCAAAAAAGCCTTTATAGCTGGATTCTAAATTTTCTATAGCTTTAACTATTTCACTTTTTTTTTCTTGAATTTTGTAATTTCCATCTGTTTTGATATTATATCCTATCATTTTATCACCATAAAATAAAAGATTGCTCAAGCCGGGTTCTGTGGGGATGAGGGGGTTAGAATTCACCTCTTGAGCTCATCTAATGTGTAGTAACTGTATCTATTATTTAAACCTTTCGATAATTAACCACTTAGAAGTAGTATCTCTTTTTTTTTGATTAAATTCCCATTTATTAATAAAATTATATATAACAAAATAACAAAATTTAAATAATTCGTAATAGCTCTTTGTAATATGAAGAAATTAAAATGTTCTCAATGCAATTATGAATTTAGATTGAAAAATCCAGAACAAAAGGAGATTCCTGATAAATGTCCTTATTGTAATACAGTTGGCAGTGTTTCGGAAAAGAGACATATTTTAGAAGAATTGTAATTATTTACCTGATCTTCTCATCTTGCTTATAAGACGTTCTAAGGAATCAATTTTAGCCATTAATTCAAGCTTTTCTTTATCCATTGATGTTATCTTGTTTGCATATTTAGTAAGCTCAAAATCCTCTTTCTTTATACCTTTACTAATTTCAATGAATTTTGAAACTTCTGCTTGTAAACTTGCAATAGTATTATTTACTCCAGTAACTTGATTTTTGACATCATTATATTTTTGAACATCTGTTTTTACTCTGTTTAAATGTTCCTCGAATTCATCATTTGCTGTCTCCATCATCTTTTTCATTGCTTGAGTCTTTTGTAATTTTATATCATTAATTTCAGTAGATAGCTCTGATTTAAGCTCAGAGATATCTTTAATTTGTTTAGAAAATAGATCAATATGTTCAAGTTGTCTATCATTAATTTCTTTAATTTTTTGATTAAATGTGTTTTTGAAATGAAACATCTCATTAGCAAACTCATCTAATTTCTTATTCTGAGTATCAACTTTAGAACCTATTTCGGTAATAAGTTCATTAATCTTCATTAAGTCTTTAATCTTTTGAATCATTAGCATGGGTAAGTCGTAATATTATAAAAATCATTTGGTTACAAATTTCTATACTAGAACATATATTTCCATACGCAACAAGGGTCTGTTCCAAAAATGAAACGATGTTCCAAAAAAGAAAACATTAAATACAAGCTCTCTAATACTAATATATAAGATGGAGAACCTAGACATCCTTGAACAATTGTTTGATAAAAAGACCTTGGATGTTTTAAGAATATTCTATAAAAATGACACAAAAGAATTCTATATTAGAGAAGTTTCAAGGTTAACTAAAGTTCCTTTAGCAACATCTTTTAGGATTGTAAGAAAGCTTGTTAAGCTCAAACTCGTTAATGAAATTAGGCTTGCAAAGTTTAAAGTTTATGTTTTGTCTGATAATGAAAACACTAGATTTTTAGGGCAAGTCATAAAAAAACAAAAACAAGCATTACAAGTATTTGTTACAAAAATTAAAAATTTGAAAGGATTGCAAAAAATATTAATTCAAGGAAAGGAAGAAAAAGATAGAGCAAATATTATTTTGATTGGAGAATATATATGAAAACAAAGGAAATTAGAGATAAAG
>CAYZMD010000078.1:0-7111 GCA_964479425.1 uncultured Methanosarcinales archaeon
TGGTGAAAACGCACCATCTGTAGTCTATATGGTTAATAAAATAATAGGTGGAAAGTTGCCATTTGTGATGAAAAATATGATTCCTTATGGCCTAACAAAATTAATGCATGCTGTATGTACTATTGATAGTAGTCTTGTAAAAGGTTATGAGACAGCAGATATGGCTATAAGTAAAATAAGAGCTCTTAATTCATGTGCGTCAATCGTTGGAGCTTTAGAATATCGTATAGATTCAACTATTGAAGAAAGAAAAGATGAATTAACACCAGAGCAAATTCTATCTTTAATGAAAGAAGTAAAGATGCGTGGTCTTGAAATTATTAGAAAGAATTCAAGAGTTTCCAAAGATTCTCCGTTAATAACATTAGAATACGAACCACGTGATCACAAATATATTGATAAAATAAGAAAAACATTTGGAGATGACAATTTAGAATCAATTATAGTATATGGAACTGCGGCAGAAGATCCAGAAAAAGCAGGAGATTTTGATAACTTAGTAATTTTAAAAGATTATACAAAAAAATCTTACGAAGCAATTTTAAGAAAACCAATGAATGAAACTATTAATGGTAAAGATAAAGATGTCGGAATAATATTACTTGAATCAAATCAATTATTAGATTTTGTTTATAGTAATGTTAGTTCAAAAATATTTAGAGATGGTTGGGCTAAGGTTATTTATTCTAAAGATGAAAAACCAATAAAATTAAGAGAAGACCCATTCGAATATATTACTGGGAAAGAATTATTTCATGTTGGATTTAGCACACAAAAAAATATTGGAATAATAAATCTACTTCATGAGGAACCAAACTTTTTCTTTGAACCAGAATGTAAAGCAGGATTATATGAATATTTTGTAAAATTACTAAAATTCACAACACATGGTCTTTTACAACAATATCAACATGCTCAATTTGGTAAAGAAAAAATATATGGCATAATTAAACAATTTGGTTTTGATATGGAAGAACATATGAAACTTACTAGTCCAAAACAAGCACTTAATACTTTAATGGTTGAGCTATCAGTGACGGATAAAATGATCAAAGACTTGTATAATTACCAAAGACATAGAGAACCATTTCAAGAAATTCTTAATGTAAAAGAAGTAATAATGCCAAGAAGTGATAGAACAAGTACAAATAACTATAGAGAATTTTTTAATGAACAAGACTATGGCTATAGGATGAAAAGTGTTAAAAGAAGAGTTTATAGAAGTGAAATTCCAGTAATACACGTACCAGCATATTTTATATCAGTAGACGAGTTAAATGTTGGAGAGAATCAACCTGTTAAAATTTTACAACACGATAAACCTGAGCATATGAATCAGTATAAACAGTTAAAAAAAATAATCGAAGCTGATATTGGTAAAAAATTAAAAAAAACTGATTTAATTGGATTAAGAATTTAAATCACATTTGCCTTGGCGCTTCTATTCCAAGTAACAATAATCCATTCTCAAGGACTTGCCTTACACAGTCAACAATAAGAATTCTAGCTTTAGTTAATTCTTTCCCGTCAGAAATAACCTGACAATTATGATACATCTCATTAAAAGATTGCGTTAATTCAATCAAATAATGAGCTAATATACTTGGCTTATGATGTTTGGCACTATCTTCAATAACACTTGAAAAATTTTCAAGTAATGTAATAACTTTTTGTTCAGCTTCTTCAATTAATAAATCAAAGCTAACATTAGCGCTTACTTTTTTTCCATACTTTTCTAAAATACTACAGCACCTTGCATGCGCATATTGAACATACGGGCCTGTTTCTCCTTCAAAACTAATACTTTCCTTAGGATTATATGTAATATCTTTAACTGGATCACTTTTCAATAAATAGAATCTTAATGCGCCCATTCCAATTTGAAAAGCTCTTCTTTCTAATTCAATTTTCTTAAGTTTATGTCTTGCTTTAATTTCTTTTTTTGCAAGTTCTACTATTTCTTTAACAAGATCATCAGCATCAACAACTGTTCCTTCTCTGGATTTCATCTTACCTTCAGGTAAATTAACCATACCATAACTCAAATGATAACATTTTTTTGCCCATTTGTTTCCAAGAAGTTCTAATATTTTGAATAATTGCCTAAAATGTAAGTTTTGTTCATTTCCGACGACATAAATACTAAAATCAGCTTTAAAATCCTCGATTTTCTTTTGCGCTAAATAAATATCTTGAGTCATATAAAGCGCAGTTCCATCACTTCTTAATAATATTTTATCAGGAATTTTATATTGTTCTAGTTCTGCAACAATAGCACCATCTTTCTCACTTAATTTTTTAGCTTTATGCGCTTTTAGAACTAATTCTTTACCTTTAGTATAAATTTCAGATTCAAAATAAACCTGTTCATTCTTAATATCAAATGTTTTAAATGTTTCATCAAACCCTTTTAATGCCCAATTTCGCATTTTTTTCCATAACTGCAAAGTCTCTTTGTCTCCTTTTTCCCAAGCGTTTAACATATCTTGAGCTTCTGTCTCGAGCTGAGGATTTTTTTTTGCTTCTTGTGCAAATTTAACATAATACTTACCAACAAAATGATCAGTCTTAATTTTAGGTTTTTCATTCTTACCCCATTTTTTATAGGCAAGCATGCTTTTACAAATATGAACGCCTCTATCATTAACTAAATCAACTTCATGCACTTTATTACCAATAGCCCTAAGAAGTTTTGATATGCTATAACCTAAGACCATATTTCTCACATGTCCTAGATGTAAAGGTTTGTTTGTATTTGGAGCAGGATATTCAATAACTATTTTTTGCGCTTCTAGCTTTTGTTCTCCATATTTTTCTTGTTCTTTGTTAATTTTTCTTAATGTATTCTCGCTTAATAATTGCTTATTTACAAAAAAATTAAGGTATGGTCCGATTGCTTTTACTTCTGAAATATATTTACCTTGTTTTATTTTTCCTGCCAATTCTTTTGCAATCTCAACAGGATTTTTCTTAAACTCTTTTGCAAGAACAAAACAAGGAAAAGCAAAGTCTCCCATTTTAGAATCTTTTGGAACTTCTATTGGAAATTCTTTTAACTTAAAATGTTTTTTTAATTCTTTCTCTATAAAAAGCTTAAAATCCATTTAACCACCGTGTCCAAAGCCGCTACTAAAAAAGAATAAATAACAAATATATAATAATATTACGAGAACAATAATATCCTGTAATAACTTTTCTTTAATAATTATAATTGCAATCAAAATAAAAACAATAGAAAAAACTATCTCTTTCCAATTTTTTTTTGCTGTTTGTTTGATATTTTCTATATCCATACACATTTTATTTTAATACTGATATTTAAAGTTAATGAAAAAAATGGTTAAACTATGGTTATATAGTACCCCTCAGATATATTTAATTATCACATTTATAAATTTTTTATATACTGGTCCGTAAGTAAAATTTATAACTATTTTTACGGACTAGTATATCTTTAGAAGCTATAGCTTCTAGGACACCAAAAATTTATAATTTTTGAGTGTACCAACCGCAAAAGTTATAAATTTCATTTGCGATTCAGTATATTAAGTGACGCTTATTTTAAAGAAATATCCAAACTCTGTTCATTCAAAACAGCAACTTTTATTGACTTTGCAAGCAAGAATTCTTTTAATGACGAGCCAATATCAGCCATAACTTTCTTAGTTTGATACTGCGTTATCGGTTTTAATCCATGTATAATTATTAATGCATTCTTTGTGCTTTTTGTTGGATTAGCATTTTTTATCTTATAACTCCAATCTTCAATCAATATTTTATCCTTATCAGAGGTTAAAACTTTAGACTCTTTTAATGTAATTTTAATATCGCCATTAATTTTATCAAAATCCAGAGCAGATATAGGAACTATATGTTTTAATGCAATAAAATTAGTTAGATTAACTAAAGAATCCTTTTTAGGTATTTCTTTCTTCATTGATTTACGCATCAAATCTCCAACATTACTTTTGTATAATTTTGGTTCTTCATGCATTTCTTCGTGAACAACCCTCCAAGGCTGAATAAGATTGTCTGTATTTCTAGTAAATTCTAATTGCATAAGTTCTTCAATTTCCTTAAGAAGAAAATAAATTTGTTCATTACTTATAGTATTATCAATATCTTTAGCTAAAATAACTCCAATGTTCAATCCTTTGAACTTATTTAATATCTTTTTTGTTACGCTTAATTTCATTTTCCTTATTTTTATCATGTGTTCTATTAATATCTTGAATCATGAGTCTTCGTTTTATTGAATTTATATCAGATTTAATCTCTTTAATAATCTTATTTTGTCTTCGCATGTCCCAAATTTTGTAGACGATAAAGATAAGATATAAACCAAAGACACCACCGACAAGAACTTGTATCCTACCAATGACTGGATTTATATATTCTGATAAAAAAACAATAGTTTCATTCATATCATGAATTATTTATTTTTGCGTTTATATACTTTTCTATAAGAAACATTTATAAATTATACATTTTTTCATATATATTACGAGAGGGTTGCAGAGTCTGGTCAAATGCGCAGGACTTAAGCACCAACGACACTTCACTATCGAGGTGAAGATATCCTGTCACTTAGTGTGTCCGGGATGGGTCGAGTTAATACTCACCCACGGAAAGGTTCGAATCCCCTCCCTCTCATTCACTGAATAAGGCATCGGAAAGCGCAAAGATCAGCGCCTTATTCTTTTTTTTTATAATTTAAATATCATACATTTTGTAATCCATATAGAGGAACATTATGAATAAACAAAATATTCTACTAAATTATGAACAATTTAAAGATACTTACCAGAATAAAAATATGGCTCAGCCTTTTAACCACTTATTTCCCATTAAAAACGATATTGCTAAGGAATACGCTTATCTTGTTGGAAAGATTATGGGCGATGGACATCTAGATTCTAGATATACAACTAAATTTATAGGGCAATTAGAAGATTTAAAATTACTTAAAGAATTTATAATCAAAATATTTAATATATCTACGGATAAAACATGTATATATGAGAAATATGGTAAAGGGAAATCATATTTACTTCAAATTAATGCAGCATATTTTGGTCGAATATTATTTCTCCTTGGAGCTCCAAAAGGAAATAAAACAAAACAAAAATTTCTTGTTCCTAATTGGGTTATGAAAAACAGACAATGTAAAAAACAATTCTTACAAGCTTTATTAGAAGATGAATTAACAACAATCAAGGTTGAAAAATGCAACTATTCAGTAAGTCCTAGATTAAAAATGGCAAAAAAACCACTTCTAATATAAAATCTCTATAATTTTATAAAACAAATTAAATGTGCAATTGAGTCATTTGATGTAAAATGTAGTCATATTTCAGATACAATAAAATCTGAACTTACAGATGAATTATACTTTCACATAAATAGAAATAAGCAAAATATACTAAAATTTGAAAGGAATATTGGATTCAAATTTAACTTAAATAAAATTGAAAAACTTAACCAATGTTGCAAAATCATACGATATAGTTTAAGAAAACAATAAATTTTCCACTCATTAATAAAAATCAACAATTAAAAACAAATAAGAATTCTATTTAGCAATTTTATATGCACCAATAGTGCTAAGTATAGGAACAAGAATATCTCTAATCCATTCTCTTTGTCTAACTTCTGGAGAATGACAATCACCATCACAGATATAATTAAACAGGCTAGTTACTGCTTTTACCGGTTCAGATTTCATGTTACAAACTTCACTAAATAAGTATGCTCTATAATCAGTTGTTATGAAAACTTTATCTTTAATTTGAATAAATGCATGTGGCGAATACTTAAATCTATAAAATGTAATATCCTCTTTAGTATTACCAAAATAACTTTGCTTCTTCCATGATCTAACCCATGTAGCTAGTGGCTTATAACTATCTTCAGCGCCCTCAAAAAAAGATCTTAACATTGGATTTTTCTTAAACTTTTTTAGTATTTTATCAATTTTATATGTTCTTTCACATAAATCGTTTGCACTTAATCTGTAAGTTTTTACAGAATTAGGCTTTCCTACTTTTGTAATATATTCATTTAAGTCTTTAATAGTTAAGGAATCAATTCTTATATTTGTTGGAATATCTATGTTTTGAACTGTTTCATGTTTTTCAACTTCTTCATTACCTATTACATATTTGAATTTCTTATTTTTTTGTTTCTCTACATATAGTAAGTTTATTTCTTCAACACCATTAATGATCTCGTCTAGATCTTGAACTTTAGTTCTCAATTTTAAATTATGTTTTCTACTAAGAGTTTTGTTTAAAGTTTCATTCAATTTCTTAGTCATATTACTAGATTTATCACTAACTGCTACACTCTCTTTCAAAGTTGTATTGTTAAAAAGAAAATTACTAATATCGTCAATACTCTGACCTAATACGGAACTGGTATAAGCTATAGTTAACCCAGTATACAATAAAAATATTTTAGCTGCTGTTTTTCCTATTTTCATTCCTTTAACCCCATGTAATCACTGCTAAGTTATTATTACTTATAAATATAACTTTTTTTATTACTAAGGAATAGTGTCGGAAAGGGTAATTTTATAAGTATAATTAGCTAAAGAACAATAGTTTTAAAAAGCATTTTATATCTTTTCGAAAAAATGAACAGTAATAGATTTATAACAATGATTTTTCAAATGTATGTAATTCTCAAATTATACGACTTATGGCATTTTATTACAGGATTAGGATTTAGAACATATTTATTTGTTCTAATATTTCTTTTATACTTTGTAATTACTTTATTTTTTGCATCTCATTTAGGAAGAAATGTTCCAAGTCTTATTCCTTTCAAAGTTTTTCCAAAATATGCAAAAACAGGACAAGCCTTTGATTTTTTATTCATGGCAACAGGAATGATTGTATTTGGATTTGTATGGGGACATTATCTTGGAATTTATTCATTATATGTAGCAATCATTACTAGTTTATTTTTTACATTACTTATATCAAAAAGTAATTTATCAATGTTTAGATATGTTGTAGCAGCCTTTACTTTAGGATTAATATTTAACACATCAATTGCAAATAATTTATTTGTTTTTGGAATAGCTGTCTTTGGAAATTTTTACATATAT
>CAYZMD010000079.1:0-5506 GCA_964479425.1 uncultured Methanosarcinales archaeon
TTTTATAAATAGTATCGTGAGCTAAATTACCAACACTTTTTCTATGTACATGAACTGCATGAGTTAAGTCTTCAATAACTTCAAGAGACTCTACAAATTCTTTAGGAGTATCAATAACTCCATTATCTCCCGCAATTTCAGTAAGCTTATTTCTCAAATGAGGAGCATTCATAATTGAATTAAAAAAACCTGATAATTCATAATGTGCCAATTCATATTTTGGTGAATTAATATTTTCATTAAGACAAGTATGTATATTATCGACGGTCCTAAAAGCAAAAGATCTATTATAATTAACTTTAAAATCTAAAATTTCTTGCATCCCACTTATATGATTAGGATCATTCTGTATTGATTTTTGCCATTCTTGAATTGTTGGATTAAGTAAATCTCTAACCACACGTATACCTTCCTTTAAACTTGTATCCCATTTTTTCCAGACATATGTTGCAGTTCTATTTGCAATCTTAATTGTATTAACCTGAGCTCTACCAAGTTCTTTATTACTAACTATTTCGGTCAAATCGTCTTTATTCTCAATTCCATGCTTATGCTGTTCATATAATTCATGAACATCATCTAATGCACTAGAGATTAAGAGATGTGCTCTATTATTATTATCAAATTTTTCACTTTTAAAAGATTGATACTCTTTCTCAAAATTCTCAAGTTTGGTTAAAGTTAGACTATCTTTGGAAAACCATTTATCTTTAGATAGATCCTTATACAATGCTAAAAAATGTAATATATTACTAGGATTATAATTTGAGATAGCATCATCAGCCAGTTCTAAATCCCTCGATTCTAAATCTTGCAATGGTTTTTGTTTTAAATCTTGTAGTACAACATCACTACTAAAATTATGTTCTATTCCATTGTCATTAGTTAATATCCTCGGTTCTAATTTATTGACTAATGTTCTATACAAAATATTATGTGCATTTTTATCATAGATTTTGAACACGTCAGCCAAGTTAGCTGCTTTTTCCAAATATGCTAAATTTCCAAAATCTATTTTTTTTCCTTTAATTACAGTTTCATAATCTTGTTTAAACTTTTGTAATTTAATAAGTTCTGATTCGTCTTCAATATATTCATCAATCTCATGTTTTTCAATAAAATTTCTAGCAGGAGTAGAATCATATTTTGCTATTGGTATTTTATCAATTTTCATATCCGCAAATTCGTGATCCAAGAATCCGTCATCGCCTCTTTCTGCTTTTATTTTTGAGATAACCCTACTTGTCAATAAATCCTTACTCCCCTTAAAGCTATAAACTAATTCAGTATATTTTTTCTGAAATAATTCAGATAAAAAGGGTTCATCTAAGTTTTCTGAATTATTTTGACTATTAATTACAACTTCAGGTTGTTTAATATTTTCTTCATTATATTTTACATTTTTTTCATTATGCAAAGCAACTTCATTAACTCCTTTCGGCTCATCATAGTTAACGACATTATAATCTTTTTCAAATTTAGATTCTATATTTTTAGCACTAACATCCGAATTTCTAGCTTTAATACTTCTGACTAAATTTTCTCGTCTATCTCTAGTTTCTTTAAACAAATGACTTACTCTTGAGGATAATGAGCTAGTTTTATTTTCCAACTCTGTTTCGCTTGAAGAATTTGTTTCAGTAAAAGATTCCTTTTCTTCATTATAATGATTTTTAAATTCTGATTTATTATAAGAGACAACATCATTATCTTTCAAAGATTCATGTTTTAATTCAACATTATTTTCTAAATTTTCTTGAGATACTGAAACCTTGGGTTCAATATAATTAGATACTTCTTTTGAACCAATATTAGATACATTATTAATTTCATTTTTATGATAAACTGTTTCAACTGTTTTTTCTAAATTAGACTTACCCCGTACTAAACTTTCTGTTTCATATCCTTTTTCTTTCAAATCACTAAGCATAGCTGTTTTTCTTACTTTAGATTCTTTTAGCATTTCATAAAACTTAGACATATGCGATTTATCGGGTTTTAAATTATCAATATCTAAATTAGAATCTTCAGAATCATCAAATTTTTCATAATTATTAGAATCATTGGAGTCATTAGATTTTGAATCCAAATTCTCCAAATCAGAATCATGACCTTTTTCTAAATAAGAAGACTCTGATTTGCAAGACTCCGCAGTTGGATTTGGAGTCTTGCTATCAGAATGAATATCAGTTTGTGATTCTTCTAAATTGTGTGAATTTTTATATTTTATATTTTTAAATAAAGCACGTATCCTATCGCTTCTTGGATTTGAAGATTCATCAGCAACCTCAGCAGCATAAGAATTTGTTGCAAACGGACTTAACACATAAGCTAAAGGCTTAATTATCTTTGCTCCAGCCTCAGCAATATTAGCTTTAACATCTTCTTTTGTAACAAGAGAAATTTTAGAAGCGCTATCAATTCCCGCATATACAGTTGAACCTAAAAGCCCAGCACTTCCAAGACCAGTACCAATACCTAAGATATTAGATATTTTTCCCCAGCCTGTTTTTCGAGCATCTTTTCTTGCATTTTCAATTTTTACTGCATATTCTTTTGAAATATTTATACTATTATCTTTATCATTAGAAATCTTATAATTCATTTCTTCAATTAATTGCTTTTGTTTTTTTGTATAACCTGATTTTTTATCAGCATACATCTTAGCCACAGAAGCAAGCCCAAAAGCTCCAGCAACAGCTCCAAAAGCATAACTACTTCCAACCTGACTGGCAACAGTATCAATAGTTTGCTTTGCGTTATCAGAAAGTTCTGATTTATTTACTATTTTTTTAGCGCCACTTAAAACACTATCAAGTGCTGCAACTGTTCCTTTATACCCAACAAGTCCATTTAGTCCTCCCGATGCTGCAATAGCAGTTGTTCTAAGTGAATTAGAGAATTCTTTACTTATTTTATAATTTCTTTCGTCTTTGATAGCTTCTCCAAAAGTGTTTCCATATATTTGTAAATTACATTTTGCAAAATCCTTAATGACATGACAAGTATCTTTTACATAATCTTTTGCAATATTAATGGGGTTAAACGATTCTTTAGCTTTATCTTTAACAGCTGAAACAAAATCAAAAGTTGAACATACACCCTTACCGATATAAGAAGATAATTTAGAAAGTACATTATTATTTGTTTCACTATCTAAAATCCCAACTGCTGTATTATACATATTACTAACAAGGGACGAATGTTTATAAAATTAATGTTTATTTTTTCTTAGTTATCTCAATATAACTTCCAACGAATTTAGCTTTGTGATTATTTAATCTCCAAGAATCAAATGGTCTTTTTCCTTGATTTTTATGTGATTCGTTGTCGATAGCACCAGCCCATTGTCCTTCTATTGCTGGCATACTATTAAAATATTCAGCATCGCCTTGAGCACCAGCACCATGGCCACCATCACAATTCATTGCAACATATGCTCCTTTGTTACGTAATACTCTAGCTGCATCTTTTAAATTGCCTTCAGAGACTAAAACATGCATTATCTTTCCATCTTTACTTAATCCAAAAGCAGTTCTTCTATTGTGTAAATTTGGTCTAATAACATCTATTTTTTTGCCATTTTCTTCTCTATAAAATTCTTCTGCAATATAGCTTCCTTTGTTTGATATTTTATAATCAAATCTAAAAACAATCCGCCCATTTCTTACCAGTAAAGGACCTGCAACTGCTAAATCTTCAATATTATGATAAGAATCTCCTGAATCTTTATTGATATAAACTCTTTCGTCTAAATTTTTACCTAACCTTAAAAAAATAGATTCATCAGAACCAGAGCCAAGTCCTATTTGACATTTTCCATCATCACGCTTAATAAAAGTCGCTCTTTCAAAACCATAAAAGTTTGACATCTTTTTCCCATTATGAGTATTTACTAAATATGTTTTCCCGTCTTTAATTAGAGCACCAACAATGCTATTAATTGAAGGGTCATAAAAATTAACATTAAATCTAAGCTTAGCACCAGAAGAATGCAAATCTTTTGTAATATCAACTAATCCTTTTGGATTTGCTATATGATTCACATCAAACTTAGTCATATCAATTTTAAAATAATACCATTCTTTTTTTCCTTCTTTATGATGATCAAAATCAAATCCTATTTTACTAAAAGATTCTTTTTCCTGTAGATCAAAATCTCTAATACCTTTTAATAAAAATCCTTGTTGATTAATTTTTACTATAGCATTTTCTAAATCCTGCTTTGTATCAGAAAACTGTGATTCTAAATTAGAAATCTGTCTTTCTTTTTTATTTCCTTTTTCAATACTTTCTTTAGAAGATTCTTTAAGTTCTTTAATTTCTTCTTTCATTTGTTTAATAATAGTACCATTACTTTCATATTTGTAATTCTTTATGTTTTTTATTATTTCTTTACATTTTGGAATTATCTTGGTTCTATTCTCATAACCTAACACAATACCATAGCCTAAAAGAACAACTAATCCAACTTTAAGAATATTTTTGGAAGCTTGCAAAAAATTATGTTTCTTTTTAACAGGCTGTGTAGCTTTTTTTGTCAAATTTCTGTTTAATTCAGTAATCTTATCGACTAAATTACCACGAACTTCATAAGATTTTATTATTTTTTCTAATTTTATTTTCGCTAATGATGAAAGCTTATTTCCATTATCTATTACTGAAACATCTAAAGATTCATCTCTCATTAATTTCTTATAAAAATTTGGATCTTGAGAAATTGAATTTTCGGAAACAAATTCATCTAAATAATCTTCTATTACTTTTCGAGGAGAAACTTTTGCCATTTTGCTTAAACTCATAAAAGCATCATCATCAACATGTGTTGATTTTAAATTCTCTGAAAAGTTTAATGATACATATTTTATTAATTCATTTTTAACTAAAGAATAAAAATTATCAATATTATCCACTTGTATCTTTTTTTGGGGAGATATAATAACATCTTCGTTAATACCTAATGTGCTAGCTGCATTTATTATAATATCTAAATCTCCTGATTGAACTTTTTCTAAAACAGTTTTATACTCATCAGGTTGCCAATTTTTTTCAATTAAATAAGTAAAGTCCTTTCCTTTTTTACGAAGTTCTTTAGATAAATCACGAAAATTTGTTGCTAATTCCAGTTCTAAAAAATTCAAGTCTCTTTCATTTATTTTTTCTACCATTGCGTTTTCACTTAGTAGTAACTAAAAGAAATATATAAAACTAACTGATTTCAAAAAGACATAAAAGAAAAAAATGGGGCTGCTGGGATTCGAACCCAGATCAGCCGGGTTAGCCTGTTGTTATTCATCGACCGAAGTCTCATAGCTCCAACATTTGGAGCCGGCTATTCTAGCCAGGTTATACTACAGCCCCATGTAGTATGGCTTGTGATTGTAATTGATAAGTGTTATCGAGCTTGTGAGGTAGCACTTTCGTATCAACTGAGTAAGCAGTTGGCCTGAAGTTATACTACAGCCCCATGTAGTATGGCTTGTGATTGTAATTGATAAGTGTTATC
>CAYZMD010000079.1:5606-6977 GCA_964479425.1 uncultured Methanosarcinales archaeon
GAGCTTGTGAGGTAGCACTTTCGTGTCAACTGAGTAAGCAGTTGGCCTGAAGTTATACTACAGCTTCGTGTAATATGCTTATGTGTATTCCCTATAATAGAATAATAAAAAGAATTCCTATATTGTTTATAAAATTATTGAAAATAACCAAATAAAGATAATATCTGAAACAAGAGACCTAAAACAAAAACAAATATAATCAAGACACCAAAAAACCTAAACTTACCTAAATTATACTCAGGCTTTCGATCACCTAATTCTCTACTTTTCCAAAGCATAAGTATTATCAGAATGCCATCTATTCCGCCAGCTATGCTTCCTGCAAATCCAATTGTTGATATAAAATCCCTAAAACCTAGAATAATCACAGTTATTGGCAATATTATAGTCAAGAACCAAGACATACCATGATTTATCTTATAATCAAACATATACTGTTCTTTCATAGCTAAAGACAAAGCCAAAAATGAACCCGTTAAAGTCAAAAAAGCAAAAAAATTAGTAAATATAAGCATGTAAGAACCAAAGTATTGACCTAGACCTATAGTTGCTATTTCAGTCACATTAATACCAAAAACAGCTACCATAGAAAAAGAAAAAATAAGATACATAATAATAGGTAGCAAGCTTCCTATAACTATCGCTTTTTTAAATTGGTCTCGATAATATATCATACCTTCTTTTACTTCCGGCAAGGATACTGCGCCCAAATAAGAAAAAAGTATTACACCATAAGGTAAAAATAATTTTGAAAAGCTAAAAGAAAAAGTTCTCGTAATTAAAAAATCAGGAGATCTAAAAAGAATAAAAACAAATACTACCATAGACAAAAATATAAAAGAACCAATAAAAAGTTCAAATTCTTCAACAAGCTTAAGTCCCGCATATATTACACCCATTATCAAAAGTAAAAATAATATTGTAAATTTAAAAGGCGTCCAAAATCCAAAGATAGCATGCAAAGATTCGCCTATACCAATCAAATACGCAATCATTGCACCATAAAGCCCAATAAACATTGAAACTGCCATCAGATACTTACCTTTTTTTCCTAAATATTTTTCCGCATACCCAGTTAATTGATGTTTTCCATCGGTCCTAAGGATAACTTCACCTAATGCTAGATTCATACCCATGGCACATATTCCTAAAAATATGATTACAAACGCCCCAGTTAAAAATCCCGCTTTAGAAATAACATATGGTATACCTAAGATACCTGCGCCAATTATAGTGCCCATTAAGGTTGCAATACCCAATAAAACCTCTTTTCTCATAATAATCAATAAATTTAATTTACCATTTATATTCTTTTTGATTTTTACAAAAGATAAATAAACTCAAACACAAATACAAAAAATATGATTGAAT
>CAYZMD010000080.1:0-6705 GCA_964479425.1 uncultured Methanosarcinales archaeon
GGACTCATAAATTATATTATGAAAAAAAATATTAAGGAATTTCATCTATCAAACCCTAACAATTTACATGATTTTATTATTAATAAGAAAAAGAGTCTGATTGACGTAGAAAACAATGTTATAGACATAATCAAAGAAATTAATCAAGTAATGGGAAAGATGGTTCAAGAAAGTGCTCATGTGTATAAAGGACTTGCTGGATTAAAAGCAGCCCACCTTCGTCTAACTAATGAATTAAATAAAGGAGAAGAATATGTGTTCTTTTCTGTTGAAAAGTCTGCACTAAAACAAGATGCTGTCAGAAACATGTTCAAAAAGATACATGTAAGAAGAGACGAAAGAGGAGTTACAGCACGAGGTATAGCACTACCATCATTAAGAAAAACATTTGAAAAACATTTACCAAGTACAAAAAAATGTCAAATAAGATATCATAATCTGACTCTAAATCAAGGTATAACTATTGGCAAAAATAGAATAATAATTGAGACAGCACATCCAGACGCTTTTGCTGTTGAAATAATATCTTCAAAAACAGCTGAAAGTTACAGAGAATTCTTTAATAAACTATGGAAAACGGCTAAGGAATAGGTTGAAAAAAAACACTTTTAATTCTCATAAATAAGATGCGTATTTCTAACTGACAATACAGGATTGAATTTTCTTTTCCAAGTATCTAAACTCTTAGTCTCTGACCCCTGAAAATTCATAAAACTAAATCCCCTTTCTTTGCTTTTTTGTGCTGCTAAATAATACATTAAAATAGTAAAACCTTTTAATGAAGTATCATATATCAAACCACTAGCAGCACAACATAACTCACTAATTTTATCAACAATTGTAAATCCTAATATATTATCATCTGTTTTATAGATAAGAGCATTTTTTGTCTCATTGTTTGAAAAATCAAGAAACATTTGTTGAGATTCATAGCTTCCTTTAATTGATATGTCTTGCTTTTCCAATAATCTTTTTACTGATTCTTTATGAATATCAGGAGAATAATCTTCAACAACTATTTTATAAGTTTTTCTTGCAAAATTTAAATTCCTTCTCGCTTCATGATAATTCTTTCCAGACATAATCATTAATTCTTCCAGATCAACAATTTGTTGAGGATATGTTTGATCATCATATTTAAAATCATGACTCCATTTTTCCTCTGGATAATATCGTCTAAAACCATTTTTAATAAGAACAGGAACTTCTTCAAAAGTTGCGTTTTTATAAATAACTTTTTTATTGTTGTCTTTTAGATTTTTGGCTATATTTGATAAATTATCTAAATCGCCAAGATAATTAACAATTGAGATATTTGAATTCTCTGAGTTCTCACCAATAAATCCAATATTTTCATTAATTTGAACTAATTTTCCCTTTTTTCTACATGCCTGCAAAATATATAGCCAACTATTTTCAAATCTAAAACTATTGGGTCGATATTTAGATATATATTTCTGAAATAAATTTTCATGTTCTAAAGTTAAATCAGTAATTTTCATAACTTAGTGGTAAAATCATATAAAGATTTAAATATATGTTGTAATAATTATTACAACTATGGAAACTCAAATATTGGAAGAATTAGGTTTAACAAAAAATGAGATTAATATATTCATTATATTAGTACAAAATGGATTATTATCTGTTACAAATATTGCAAAAAAAACAGGATTAAATAGACCTTATGTGTATTATGCACTTGAAAGACTTCTAGAGAAAGGATATATCTCAGAAATAAAGAAATCAGGTAAGAAACACTATAAAAATATTAATCTTGATGAACTTATAACTTCTGAACATCAGAAAATAGAGTTATTTGAATCATTTGTTACAGAATTAAAAAAAAGACAAAAAGTAATTAATGAGGAAACTGAGGTTGAAGTCTTAAAAGGAAAATATGTAGTGAAAAATATATTCAAAAAATGCATGAATAAAATACAACCAAAAGAAGAGTTTCTTGCAATAGGAATTGATGAGTCAATAATGGAGTCAATAGAACCTGTGTATTTAAAAAAAATATTAAACTTTTTTGCAAAAAACAATATTAAAGAAAAAATCATAATTAAAGAGAAAGGGAAGAAATTAGATTATGCCAAAACAACACGATATAAATATATTGAGCCCCAGTTAATAGAAAATACTGCAAAAATAATTTTTCAAGATATAGTAATTGAATTATTATATGGCAATCCAACTTACGCAATAATAATAAAAAGTAAACAATTAGCTAAAACAGCAAAAAAACAGTTTCAAATATTTTGGAAAACAGCACATCGATAAAAAAACTACTTTTTAAAATATTTCCACACAAATCACTTAGCAATAACATCCCACATTAAAAGTTTCATTCTCTCAATTAAAATATCGTTTTCTCTTGCGCCTCTAATCTCAACGTCAATCTTTTTATTGCCCATGACTTTAGAATTAATGCCAGCTTGCCTCATCGCAGAAAAATGTAATAAGATATGCATAATTTGCCATTCTGTATGATTTAAACTAAATCTTAATTCCATTTCTCTTTTAACAGCTTTAATTGTAAAAGGATCGAGGTCTAAACTTTGAGCATGCTTAATGAATTCTTTTTCATAAGGTTTATGATATTTATGGAAATTTTCATCTATCCATTCTCGCATTTTCAAAAGTTTTTCAACACGCTCTAGTTTAGCCATTGATTAAAAAAATTCTAGAATCTATATATAGATGAGCTATATAGGGTATATACTGAAAATGCCTAAGGCCTACGAAATAATTGTTTATGCATATAATTTACTTTAATTTCTTTTTTCAAACGAGGCGCTATGTGGTCTTCAGTTTTACAATGAGTTCTAATTGCATTTTGATACTTATTCATTTTGTCTTCAGGAATGTTTTTAGGATCCCATTTAAGTTTAATACCATCGTCTACATATCTTGGAATTATGTGAATTGAAAAATGTGGAACACTTTGTCCTGCAGGGATACCATTTCTAACTAGCAGGTTTGCGCCTTTTGCTCCTAATTTTTTTAGAATTAATTTAGTCAAATCATTAGCTATACAAAATAAATGTGCAATTAATTTATCAGGGACTTGCTCAAGAATTGTATAATGATGTTTTGGCATTACAATCATATGACCAGGAGAACTAGGCTTTGCTCCAAGCATAGCAAAACATTCTTCATCTTCATAAACAAGATTTTTCTTTTTGTTAATCTTCTCACAGAATTCACACAGTCTCATCTTAAACGCTCCCTTACTTTTTCTAAATCTGTCTCTAATGCATCCCCTTGCTTTAATGCAAAAGTATTAAGGTCATCGTGTTTAAATCTAGGAATAATGTGAACTAGAGCGTGTTCTGAGCTCTGTCCTGCAACCTGACCACTTGCAACATAAATATTTGTGCCATCAGCCTTTAGACCATAAATAATTGCTTGACTAATCTTTTTAGTAATTTTAAATATATGAGATAATAGTTCTTTTCCTATCTGAGGTAGAATTGTATAATGTTCTTTTGGTACAAGTAAAATATGCCCTTTATTTGCAGGACGAATATCAAGAATTGCTAAAACTTTTTCATCTTCATAAACTGGCATGCTTGGCAATTTATGTCTAGTTATTTGACAAAATAAACAATTTTTACCTTGAAAACTTTTAAGCTCATCTTTATCCATATCAGAAATTCTAGCTTTTAACGCGTCAAAATCAGATTGCATAATAATTCTATGGTACTTAGATATTTAAACCTTTGTCATATAATGAATAATATTAAAATCCTCGTGATTATGATATTGTTGTGGGATTGTTCTATTACTTCTTTGATTTGTTACTCCTCTTTTAAAAATTGTAAAAAGAATAAACCCAATGATAATTAATACTTACTTAAAATCTGTTCAAGATAATATTGTTAAAATGGGCAATATAAGAAGGCACAGATATCCCCCTATTACTATGCATCCACCATTATGATTTTGGAGTCGGAATAATTTTCAATTTCTTCAATCATCTCATAACCAACTTGTGCAAGCCATAGTTTAAATGGTTCAGCTTTCTTTGAAGGAATATTGAATTATTCTAAAAAGAGATTTTGTATTAGCACAATCAGTTTATCTATGATTCCCATCTTTAATTTGTAATTTCAACTGTGTACACTATTTTTGAAAAGTTCAGTTAATTCTGATTCTGATAAATAAAAATAGAAAGGCTTATATATCACCACTTATTAATAACAACTAATGAAAAAACCAGGAGCATTAGAGAATATAATATTAGCCTGCTCGATTGCATTTATATCTATTGTAATGCCAACATATGCTACGGGCTGCGGCAGAAACAAGCAAACAGAAAGAATTAGCTATATTAATCCAAAGCTCAACAAAATTACTGGACAAAAATACGAAGACCTAAAAAAAATATATGCTGAAACTAAAGATCATGACGAAACAGCTAAAATATATAATAAAAAATATAATGCATCTATTTCAGCATACGAAGCCGGAAGAAGAATGAATATCGATAAAGATTATATAATTTTGCTTGGAATTCCAATGAAATAATTATCGCTTCTTCCAAAGTTCAATTAATGCCTTGTTAACTTGTTTAGTTTTATGAGGAAACTCACCCAAGAATTCTTCTTGTGTTTTTGCGTCTTTAAGCACAGAGTTTATTTTAACTGGAGAGAATTCTTCATTAAATATTTTTGCAGCAATAGGGAGTTTTTTAATTCTAAGTTTTTTCAAAGCTTCAGGAAATGTACTATAGAAACTTTGTTCATTAATTATAAGTTTACTCTTCCTAATCGCATATTCCGTATCTACCGGAACTTCAAAATCATTCGAAGATCCTTTTGGTAAATATTCAAGCGCACCTTGTAAATTAGCATATGCACTCATAACATCAAATACAGTGATTTTACGATTAATTGAATTATTTTCAATTAAACTAATTGCGTTATCATCCAATAAGTCAAAAGATATTTTCTCATTAACTGTTTTAGAAATACTACTCCACGTTTTTTTAATTGCGCTATTTGCAAAACCCCTATCTATTTTTACAAAAGTAGCTTTATTTGCTTTTAAGAATTTTAAGGATATATCATCAACTTTTGTTTCTATATATTTTGAACTAACCGGTTTAAGATTTGATCCCTTTGGAGAAAAAGCCCCATTAAGTTCGTTTAATTTCCGCGGATCATCCTCAAGAACTAACATACCATCCTTATAATATCCAAAATAAACTTTATTCCCACTTTTAATGAATCCTCCGCGAACTGGACCTTCACCATATTCCATTGTAAGAAGTTGTAATGTAGAAATTTCTGAGGGTCCTACATTCAGATAAATTTTTTCAGGTGGATCCATTAAATCTTCATAGATTTTACTTCCTGTGTTAATAATTTCAAATACTGGATCTAATGAGTCAATGATTATACCTGAAATATCTTTAAAATTTTCTGGCTCAAAAAGCTGAAATAATAACCAATTCTCAGGGTTTGCAACAAGTGATCTACTTTTTGATGCATCATAAGGTGACACAATCCCTATTACAATATCCTTATAAATATCAGTTATTGATATATCTTCAGATTCATCCTCTCTCATAGTAAAATCCCAAACTATCTTTCTAAGTATTAACCTAGAATTTAATCTTTCAGGAGTTAATGCATTTCTCAAATATTCATAAATTTCACCTTCAGTTCTAACAAGGATTACACTTTGTAAAATTTCATCTGCATCTTCTTCACTTAAAATAGAATAAAAAACATTATCAAAATCTGTCCCATTAATAATTTTTTCCAAAACCCTTCTCCAATGATCATCAGATTTTCTTTCTAATATTTCTTTTGTTTTTACGTGTTTTAAATCATTTATGCTTCTAAGGCTATCAATAACATCTAATTCAAAAGCGTCAATTAATACATTAGGTAATTCATCTACAAATGTTTTTGTAAAATCGTCAGATTTCATAGATTTAATAAGAACATCTGAAACAGTATCTCCATAATACCATGTACTTATAGTACTCTTCAAATGAGGAAACTTAAAAATTTCTCCCTCAAAAGCTGTTATACTAGCTATTAAATCTTTAATAATCGGCTCAGATAAATAATCAATAAATCCAGAAAAAATAAAAGCATCCACCAATTTTGATTTAAACTTTTCCTCTTTTGAATTAATTATTCCTCTCACAAATTTTTCTTTTGTTTCATCAGAAATTTTGGATAAAGATTCTGAAAGTTCATGAGTAATTATATAATCAGCGTCGGTTCTTACAATAAAATCTAATAATTCATCATTCAAAATATTTTTAATGTCTTTATTAATAGCATCCCCCTTTAACACTCCACTTATTATTATCGCATCAGCAATTCCATCATTTGCTGCAATGAATGCCATATCAACATAATCGCCATTATCTAGTTCATTAAATTTTTTCTCTAAATTGAATAATTGAAACTTAGCAGCTAATTCAACTAATAAATCTCTAGTTAAACCAGAATCAGCAACGATTGCAGCAATTACTTGCTTATACTGTGGATCAGTCCAATAAGCAAGATACATTTTTCTATAATCTTCTACATCAAAATATTTTTTAAAAGTTTCATCAACATATGTACTTATACCCTTCATAGATGTATCAACATCACCAACTTTAGCTATTTCCTCAGTAGTCATAATTGAAGTTTTAAAATCAGCTACAAAAATAGATACAAAAGATTTAATTAATTT
>CAYZMD010000081.1:0-6620 GCA_964479425.1 uncultured Methanosarcinales archaeon
AGGAGAATAAGAAGGAAACTGTATATAGAATTTAAAACTTTATTAATAGATATGAAAAAAAAGTTGTCTTGATAACAGGAACATCAAAAGGATTATGTTATACATTATCAAAAGTATTCGGAGATAAAGATTTCCAATTAGTTGTTAATGCAAGAACAGAAAAGCCACTTATTGAATTAAAAAAAAGTTTTTAGATATGGAATATGTTGTTGGAGATTTAACTCAAACAGATACAATAAAAAGATTAGGTAATATAGAGGGTTTTGATAAACTATATATAGCGAACTTTGATTATAAATAAATCATTAAAAAACTAAAAATTTAGGGGTTAATCAAAGTTATCTATAATAAAAAAGATTAATAAAATTGATGTTTTAATGAATAATGCCGGAAAGATATTTATTAAACCTCTAGAAGAAAATTCCTTAGAGGCATTTGATGATATAATGAATATAGATGTTAAAGCCCCAATGTTACTTATTAAGGAAATTCTACCATTTATGAGAAAACAGAAGTTATGACATATAATTAATATTATTTCTACTTCTGGACTTAAAGGAAGAAATAATGAGACTATTCATTGTGCATCTAAGTTTGCTATTAGAGGTCTCACCGAGAGTATTAGGTGTGAAGTGAAAAATGACGGAATTCGTGTTGCCAGTTTTTATCCAGGAGGTATGAAGACAAACCTATTTGATAAATTTGGTAAAGATACTTCTGATTACATGGAACCAAATGATGTAGCATAATTCATTTACAATATTGTTGATACCAAAAAGATATGTCCAGACGAAATTATTGTTAGAAGACCTGATGTTCTATAATTCTTAAGCTATATTTAATTATGTATTTATCTTTAATCCTCAATCAAATCAAAACATTTATATACGTGTACACGTATATGTACGTGTATGGTAACAAAAACATTAACAATTATGGAAGATGTCTATGAGATGATGCTTTCTAATAAACTTAAAAATGAAAGTTTTTCAGATGAACTAAGGCGAATATTTTCTAAAAAAAAGAAACAAAATTTAAGTGAATTTTATGGTGTTTTATCTGAAGAAGAAGGCGAAGGATTGATGGAATCTTTGAAGAATATAAAAGCAATGAATCTCAAATTGCAAAAGAAGAGGATAAAATGAAAGTACTTGATACTACTTTTTTGATAGATTTGCTTAGAGGGAAAAATATAGCAGTTCTTGATTATATCAAAAAAAATAAGGATTTAGTTACAACGCAGATTAACATGTTTGAGGTTATAAGAGGATTATTTCTTAAAAATGTTTCTCCATCTCGTTTTTACAAAAGTCTTGCAATGTTTGAAAATATAAGAGTATTATCTTTAGATAATAGTGCTTTGATAAAATCAGCAGAAGTTTCTGCAAATTTAATTAAAAAAGGAAAAGAAATACATGATAATGATTGTTTAATTGCAGGAATTGCTTTAAGTAAAGGAATTAAAACAATTGTTACTAAAAATGTTAAACATTTTGAAAACATAAAAGATCTTAGAGTAGAAAACTATTAAAACTCCAGGAATATTATAGGTAATATACTAAAATGAAAGGATTTAAAGTTAGTTTAATCGGACTCATAAGTAATATAGCATTATTTATCATCAAGTTATTTGCAGGTATAATGAGTCAGAGCATTGCTGTAATTTCTGATGCATTTAATTCATTGAGTGATATTATCGCAAGCATTGCTGTCTTAATTAGTGTAAAAGTTTCTGAGAAATCTGCTGATATGGATCATCCTTTTGGCCATACAAGAGCGCAGCCAATTGGTGGGTTGATTGTTGCAATATTTGCAGGCGTTATTGGATTTGAAATAATGATTAATTCTTTTGAAAGATTTTTTATGCCTAGAGTTATTACTGAACATTATTTAGCGCTTGGTATTATTTTAATTGCGATTTTAATAAAAATTTGTATGTATGTATTTTTTAGATATAATGAAAAGAACAATCCCGCAATAAAAGCCAGTGCTATCGACGCACGAAATGATGTTTTATTAAGTTTGATTGTTATTATTGCTTTAGTTTCAAGTATATACGGAGTTAATTGGATTGATTCAGTTGTTGGATTAGTTGTTGCTGTAATAATTATTAAATCAGGATTTGATATTGGTATAGAAAATATTGATTATTTGATGGGTAAAGCACCAGGAAAAGAAATGATGGTTTTGATTAAATACAAATTATCAAAACTTAAGATTAAAGATATAAAGGATTTTAAACAGATTAAAGCTCATTATGTGGGTAATTTTGTTCATGTTGCGTTGACTGTCAAAGTATCAAGAAGATTATCAACAAAAAGAAGTCATGATATTGGTGAAAAGGTTAAAGCTACTTTAAGGTCTATTGAAAACGTTGATCAAGCGTTTATTCACATAGGATACTAAGCTTTATATTTATTCTTCCCTTATAAGGGATATGAAACGAACAGTGATGACTTTGGCAATGATTTTAATGCTTAATACATATAGTTTTGCTAATGATATTTTTTTTACTCGAGAAGTTGATAATAATAAGATAAAACAACAAAATATTTCTGTAATTCTTGATGATTGCGGTGCTAGTGATCATGATATTGAAAATTTAGGAAAATTAGTTGAATCAAATATTGCTGATAATATTGTTTTTGCTGTAATGCCTGATGATGTTCTTTATCCTAAGTCAAAAAAATTTATTGCGCTTTGTGCAAAATATGATTTAAAAGTTATGCTTCATCAACCAGGAGAATACTTGGGAGAAAAAGAAGAACCAAAAGAATATTCCTTTAAGATTATGAATGGAGATTCTGATGCGACTGTTAAACAAAAATTATCACAAAATATAGACGGCATTTTATCTGAATTAAAAAAATATAATAAAGAAAATTTATTTATTGGCATGAATCTACATCAAAGTTCTTCAGTTAGTCAAAATGAGCGGATTATGGAAGTATATGGAGACGTTTTGAAAAATTACGAAAAAAAGTTAGGAAGAGATTTAATCTTTGTTGATAGTTTGACAAGTAAATATAGCGTAGCACATGAATGTATTGATGATGATGTTTTAAGTTATAAACGAACTGTCTTCCTTGATCATTATGAGAAGGCTGCAGAAAATAAAAAAATAGTTGGAACATATCTTAATAGCAGCAGAAAACAAATGGTATTAATCGGTCATATTAAAAAGAATAGTACAATAGAATTACTTAAAGAGATCGTCCCATCTTCTTTAGATAAGAATTTAACTTTACCTTAATATTTTCTTTTAATTTATCATCAAAACTTAATTTTTTAATTTCATTATCCCAATTTATATTTGGAAGCTTAGTCAAACTTCCTTGAAATTCTCTATTTGCAGTTTTACATTCTTTTTCTATAGTTTGTGCAAATTTACTATTGAATAATTTAATGCTTGGAAATTTAGTGAAATTATTTGCTCCGGCATTTAGTAACTCATGAATTTCATCGACGTGATTCACCCAACTCCCTGCAATGATGTTTAAGTTCGGGAATTCTTTTCTTATTTCCTTAAGCCACTTTACATAATATTCTGTTGTTGGGCCTTCTTTAAATTCAGTCTCTTTCTGCGGGTTTAATCTATAGAATGTAACATTTTTAATCTTATTTTCTTGTATGAATTTTATTAATTTAGGAATATCATCTTCTGTTTCACCGAGTCCCAAAATGATTGTCATTGCTTTTTCTAAGTTATGCTTGTCACATAATTCATACATATCAGTGATTTCTTTGATTGGTTTACTTGGACAAACGTATTTATGAACTTTCTCATTAACGCACTCGACAGCGCCACAAAGGCCTTTAATGTATGGTAGAAATTTAATAATATCTTCTTCTTTAATTACTCCAATATTAAGCCATTGTTTTTCTTTTGTTATCTCAAATATTTTTTTGAATAAATCTAATAGTTCGTCGCTAGTAAAACTTTCATACCCACCACTTAAGAATTCAATCTTCCAGCCTAAGTTTTTACATATGATTACTTCTGCAAGTATACTACTAATTCTTCTTCTAGCTAATCGTGGATCTTTAATCTTATCCTTTTGTGTTGACATATAACAGAACTTACAATCTCCCCTTCCACAATACCACGATAAGAATATTGCTCTTTCAAACCAAGTTTTCATATTTAGAATAAATTTTACTTCATTTAAAAAACTATTCTTTGATTATAAGAAAAAAAATAAAAAAATTAAATCTTTTCATCTGCTACATAATTCGCTATAGTTATGTCTTTATCAATTGTTTCAATTTCAGATTTGATTGTATCTAATTGTTCAGGACCTTGATATCGCATTATAAGAGTAGCATTTCTATATGCTTGTTCTTCATCAAAAGAATTACAATACATAATTAGACATTTTCTTCTAACATTCTCTCCTTCCTCTGAAGATAATAATCCTGCACTCATATCTAATTGTCTTGCTGCACTTCTTTTTTCTCCAACAGAGATTGATGAATCTAAAATTTCTACTAGCCTGTCTGAGGCTCGTTCGCTTGAATAAGCGATTTCTATTGATGGTATATCACCAGCATTTTCTCTTACATATTGTAAAAAATTATCTACAGTAACAAAATAACTTCTGCCTGTTTCTTTTAATAATCCTTTAGCAAATTCTAATCCGCATTCTGTAATATCAATTCCTCTTTGATATTCTACTCCTTTACTGTCAGTTTGTCCTTCTAATCCTTTGTAGTACATTGATAGTGCTTCTATATGAAGTTTTATACATTTATGTAAATGGACTTTAGCTTCTTCTTTCTTGCCAATTTCTTTTTTCATATTCGCAAGACTTCTATGTGTTTTCGCTTTTGCATTAAAATATTTAGGATCCTCTTCAAGTTTAATAGCATTTGTATAAGTTAATTTTTGTCTATTTGTATTTTTTATAGCTCTCAGAATTATAGCTTCTTTGGTAATTTCAGTATGTTCTACGCTTAGAATAATACCTTTCTTCATTGCTTCTATTACTCTATCCTCGATTCTTTTATTTTCTAAAGCTTCTAATTCTTTTCTAGCTTTTTCATAAGACGTATCTATGCAGTTTCCCTTATTAAACCAGCCTTCTGCTGTAAAACCGTCATATTTTTCAGAACACACTTCTGCTAAATCTTTTTTTAGCATGGTTACCATTTCTGGTGGCATATCTTCACGACCTACAGATTCTAATAATTCTATAGTTTCCTCATCATTAGTCCAAGTTCCATCACCAAATTCATTCTCTAATACATCATCAATGCTCATAATCCATCCCTCACACAGTAATTTTTATGTTATAATCGGTTTTTATTTAAAAAGATTATGGAAATACATATATTACATATACTGATATGGCGAATGTGTCTTTAGGAGGATTGACTTTAGTAATGTGTGAAATATGAAGAGAATGAGAATAAATTAAAAACAAAAAACCTCTGGGTAGAAATTTACCAACCTTTTAGACAAGCTAAAACGTTGACGAAAATATTGCAGATTTCGTAAAAACTCAATCATGCAAAAAAAAGATAAAAAGAATAATAAAAGCCTCCGGTGATGAAATACACCAACCTTTTTAAGAAAAAGCTTGAGCAAAAACATAAGCTTTGCTAATAAGAATAAATAATAAGAAAATAAAAGCCTCCGGTGGGAACTGCACCCACGACCTGTTGCTTTCTCAGTCATAAAGACTTACTAGGCAACCGCTATAGCTACTAAGCCACGGAGGCATGATAGTAGATAGTATATAGAATTTATAATTCTTTTAAAAATGTTTTTGTTTTAAGAGGCTTTAATTCAATTTATATTGCTGATAACATTATAAATTTACAAGTCTCATACATTCGTGAATTATTTTTTCCTTGGGAACATGTAAAAATTGTTCTCGATTATAAACTAAAATATTAGTATGTGGTGTCTTATATAATGAACCATACTCTAACTTTTGGCTCTTGCCTAAATATTTCTTAGCACTTTTGTCAACAAGCATCATAAAAGGTTTTTTCTCTCCTTCAAACAGCATATCAATTGTCATTTTAACGACACCATTTTGAGGTTTCATTTCTTTACAAACATACAAAAGTTCATGCCACTGACCTGATATCACTGAGAAATTACCTGTCCTAGGCATATACCACAAAAAAGCATAGTCATTAGTAACAATATTTATTTTATCTACTCCATTAGAAGGTAAAGCCATAAATCTATGTGCGATAATATCGTTTTTCTCTCTATAAGCGTTTAGAATATTTGACAATTCATTTTTAGTTTCCATAAAAACGAGATATTGTACTAAATTTAAAAATGTTTTTGTTTTTACTCGCAATTTATATTATTGAATAAACGTTTGAAAAAGATTTATATTAAACAAGAAAATAAGCCTTCCCCGAGAGTTGAACTCGGGACCTCTGCATTTTTGAAAAAGTTCAAACTTTAAAACAAGTTTGAAATACCAATGTAACGCTGGCGTCATAAATATAATAACTACTTTGATGCATGGACATATATTCAAAGATATGCAATTTTATAAAATTTTAGTTGATGCACTTTATAGTGAAACAGGAAATAATATCGGTTCTCGTTATACTTTTTAGTATACGAAGTGTAGTTAAACTTCATAAGAGTTCAG
>CAYZMD010000082.1:0-6619 GCA_964479425.1 uncultured Methanosarcinales archaeon
ATAAATTTAAAGAAAAATGTGATATAGTTTCATTAAGTGTAATTCTTATTGGTATTATATATATATTTGTAGCTCCTTATTTTATTTGAGAAAAGTTATAGTCCACTTAAGAGAAGTACCTTATATTACATAGTGACTGTCATTTGTCCGTATCCGTCGATAAAATATATACAAATGTGCGTTTTCTTACGGACAAAAATCAGTACTTTTCCGATAATTCTCTGATTTTCTTAGGCACTCCTCTTTTATCTATAGTATCACCATATGGCTTGTATTTCTTAACTAAATTCTTATCTGTTACAACAAAAAACCAATATTTATAGTTTTCATTTAGCAATCTAACTTTATTCTCTATTTGTTTTTTAGAACTTTTCAATACTTTACCAGTCTCAACTTCAATAGCAATTTCTTTATTATTCATCTTAAATACAATATCGGGTTTAACTGCAACATAAAGATTGATAGAATCTGAAATATCTTTAAGATATTCTGCTATATCTCTGACTAAGAATAAATGTTCAACTCCTTCATTATATCTTGGTTTTAGTAGAAACTTTTCAACACGCTTTGAACAGATGCTTTGTTTCTTAATTGATTTGTATCCTTTTTTTATTAGATAATAAATTTCATCCATATTCAAATCTTTCATTCTAAAAAATCCTTCATACTCATCTACATTAATGCTCACCTTCCGCTTCGCTGGTTCGGTTCGCTTTGCAATAACGGATTTTTGTTTCGGTTTCGTACTTTGAGTAATTTTATACGGGTTTTTTTTCGTTACGGGTTGTTTTATAATCTTAGGAGATGTTCTTTTCGTTTTGCATTGTTTAATACTTTTAAACGATTTAGTTTTAGGTTGTTTTATTTTTATGATATTTCTTAATTTAGATATTATATTGAGTAGAATGTAGAATGCTATGCATAAGAATATTATGCTCACAAGTATGATAGAAATAAGTTGAAGTAATAATATTACTTTATCAAAATTATAAGAATTGACAATAGGTTCAAAAAGTACATATATGTAAAAGATTGCTAAAAATATTACAAATAAATCATCAGATACATCCATCTTATATTAGTGGTTTTGTGATGAAAAACCAGCTTCTCACCATAATATTAAAGGTTATGATGATATAAAAGATGAACTCGGAGGATGTATGTTAAAAGTAGTACTTAATAATTATTAATAAACGAAAAATCTGCTACGCTTTTCCATTTATCGTAAAAACAGGATATAATATGAACTCGAAAACTAATAATATAACATTAAGCTAAAAACAGTCATAATGATATATTGGAACAAGAAACAAAAGAAGTAAGTTTCTTAGCGTTTGTTCAGTCCGTCAAAAGAACGCAGTGATACATAAAGACAAAGACAAAAGAGCACATTTATAGTAAATAATTTAAATAATCTCTTATAAGTATGTATTATGTTAAACTGGTCAAAATTAATACCATATAAATCAGATTGTAGAAAGAGTTTTGAAGAATTATGCTATCAAATTGCTAGAGAAGAGTTTGACAATAAAGGTATTTTTACTTCTATTGATGATAGTGGAGGGGGAGACGGAGTTGAATTTTATCTTACTTTACCAAATGGGGATGAATGGGGATGGCAAGCGAAATTCTTTGATGGTAATGGTAGATTAAATGAATCTAATAGAAAAAATCAAATAAAAACTTCATTAAAAACAGCCATAAAGAAACATCCAAATCTAAAAAAATGGTTCTTATGTTTAAAGACCAATCTGACTCCTAATCAAAAAAGAAAAAATAGTATGATACAAGGAGAATTAACTTGGTTCAATAACACCTTGATTAAAGAGATTCCTGCTGATATGGATCTCAAATTACTTCATTGGGGTGAAAGTGATTTTAATAATTTTTTAAGAAAATACCCTAATATCCATAATTATTTTTTCTCTGAAAATTTACTTACGCAAAATTGGTTTAAGAATAGATACAAAATAGATGTAAAAAAATCACAAATTAAAGCAAAATATGAATCAAGAATTCATATTTCTACAGAAGTTAATGATACAGTAAACAAACTATTTTTAGGTAAAAAGTTACTTAAAATTCTCGAAAAAGAGATGAAGAAACAGCAAGTCTTAATGTATTCAGATGAATACGATAATGCTCTTTCAAAACTGTTCTCAGAAAATGTTGAAACAGAGTATAAAAATATACAATTAGAATTCAGAAATATTTTGCAGGATAAATTCAACTTGATTAAAGATGGAATCCAAAGACTAGAAGTATTAAAACAATTGGCATTAGATAAAGATGAAATAAATTTAAAAATCAGAATAAAAGAATTTGAAGCGTACATAAAAACTTTATGGGACTTTTACTATGAATATGCCAAGTTAATTGATTCTGAATTATGTAAACCAATAAGACCAATAAGAAAAGAATATAGGGACGGATCTTTAGCTACTTTTAAAAAAGAAAGTGAAAATTTCATAAATAAAATCTTTAATCTTTTCAAAAAAAGATCTAAAAAAGAATATAAGATGCCCCAACAAGTAAAAGAATCTGAAGAAATAGAACATGAAAATCGAAGGAGACACAAAGCAAAAGCTATTCTTTTTGGTCCACTCTATTCATTAAAAGACTACGCTATTCCCTCATTGGAATCGTCATTTAGAGTTTTTGAATTAATAGGTCAAAATGAGCTTCATATTTCAGGCGATGCTGGAATGGGAAAAACTCATGTATCATTTAATATTTATGAAGATAAGATAGTAAATCAGAAACAACCAGTAATCTTTATATTTGCAAAAGACATAGTTACTAATCAGGCTTTAGAAGAACAATTAAGAAATGAATTAAGCATCCCAACAGATTGGTCTTTTGATGATTTCTTGGGTGCTTTAGAGATAGCTGCAAGAATAAATAAAAATTCAATACCCATTATTATTGATGGGTTGAATGAATCTACTTTCTGGGACAGTTTATGGAAAACAGGGTTAGAGAAATTAATTCTGAAAATCAAAGAAAAATATCCGCATTTGATTATAATTACTACTTATCGTACTTCTTACGAAGATCAATTATTCCATAAAAAATATTTTTATGATAAAACTAATAAAAATTGGTGGAAGAAGAAAGTTTCTGTTCGTGGTTTTGAAGGATTGACCAAAGAAGCTATAGAAAAATACTTTAATTTTTATAAAATTAAATTAAATATTTACTCCAATGCTATCAAGAATTTTAAACACCCCTTATATTTGAAATTGTTTTGCGAAACTAAAAACCCTAATCGTAAAAATGTAGTAAGTGTATCATTTCAAAATGAGGATTTGTTTGAAGTATTTGACAAATATATACAAAAAAGCAATGAGAATATTACTTCTTCTCTAAGAAAACTAAATCCCAGATATGATAATAGTTTCACAAAAGATAAGTTATTGAAACTTGGTGGATTAATTTGGGATAATAATTTAAGAGGGATTTCTCGTTCAAATAAACTATTCTCCAATGAAGAATTGGACTCTTTTCTAGGAGAAAATTTATTAGTATTTAGGGATTGGAATAGTGAACAAAATAGGGAAGAAATACAGTTCACATATGATTTATTAGGTGGATATATAATTTCAAAATATCTAATAGAAAAATACAAAGAAAGCTACCCCTTATTAACTGTTCAATCTAATAATATTTTGATAAAATTATCTAAAGTTGGACTGGAATTTATAATGCCAGAGAGTGGGACGAAACTTTTAGGTGAATTATTTATGAATATAAATAAGAAAGTTGGTGGCAGAAATCCATTATTAAAATTTGTTAAATCCAATGAGTTCAGGGAAAAACTGTTAAAAACACAACATCCATTATTTAACGATATTCTCAGGACAATTAGTATTCTTTTGATTAAAGAAACAAAAATTTTCCTATTCGATGTCTTAAAAGATGAAAAGGCAAAAAAATATTCAATGGAATCTCTTTTTGAAATAAATACAAAATATATTAGAGAAAATGAACAGTTAACAAAAGAGTTTCTAAAGAATGAATTTCTTAACGCTAATAACAAGTATTTTCTTTTTAATCTTGCTAAAAATGTAGAGTTAGACATGAATCATCCTGTGAATTTCAATTTCTGGTCAGATTTATTAAACAGCCTCTCAATTATTGAGAGGGATATGTCTTGGAGTGAATATGTAAGAAAAAATGATTCTAAGTATGGCAATTCTTATTTTACAGATTTTGTAAAAAAGTTTGAAGATGTTTGTAAAGAAAAAAGCAAATTACCTAGTAGAGCTAATATTGCAGCGAAGAAGGTTATGTGGATTTTAACAACTAACATAAGAAAATTAAGAGATGAAGCAACAAAAGCATTGTATTATTACGCAAGAAAAGACCCTAGGGGATTTTTGAAATTATTGGAATATTCCTTGAGCATTAATGATCCTTATGTTCCTGAAAGAATTATGGCAGTAGCATATGGTTATGCTATGTTTATTCAAAATAATAAATCACAACCAACTCAAGATGAGATTAGACAACTATCAGAATACGGAAAATTAATTTATAAAAATATCTTTGACTTAAAAGCTAAACACCACACAACCCACATTTTAATGAGAGATTATGCTAAAAGGTTCTTGGATATATCCTTAAAGTACAATTCAAATTTATTATCTCAATCCGAAAAAGAATTATTAATATATCCTTTGAAGAAATATCCTCATATAAAATGGGGTCAAAGTGATGATCAAGATAAAGGGAAATATCGGGAAGGTAATGCGCCGATACATATGGATTTCAGAAACTATACTATTGGAAGATTAATCAAAGATCGTGGAAATTATCAAGATGAACATCCAGAATATAAACAAATTCTATCGAATATATATTGGAGAATTTATCAATTAGGTTATTCTTTAGAAAAGTTTGAATATATCGACAAACAAATTGCAAATAAAAGAAACTATTCTCGTTCAGAAGATTCAAATAAAATTGATAGATATGGGAAAAAATACTCTTGGATTGCGTATTATGAAATGGCTGGTTATAGAAGTGATTTAGGTTTATTAAAAGGATGGAATGATGAAGATGTATTCAGAATATCTGATGTGGATATTGATCCTAGTTTCCCAATGTCTTTAAAAAAAATTGAGTTTAAAAAGTTTATCCTAAAAGACAGTTTATTAAGTTGTGATAATGCCATCGAAAAATGGATAAATGTTAGCCCTTTTATTGTCACAGATAAGATTGTGAAAATAAAAGATTTATTTGACATAGGAAAGGATATTGAATGGGTTCTAATTAAAGGTACTATTTCACAGAAAGATAAAGAAAATCAAACTGAAGATGTTTATATTTCAATAAATGGGGTAATTGTAGATAATGATGAAATTAAAAAAATTGAAACTCTATTAGATAAAGATTACTCTTTTCAGAATATAGATTCACCAAGTGATTATTACTTATATGAAGGAGAGTTCATTTGGTCTGATTTGATGCCCTATAATGAAAAGTCAGAAGAAATAATTAATACTATCAAGGATAAAAAAGTAATAGACTCAAAAGAAATAAATTTTGTTCATTCAGTTTTTATGAATAGTTGGGAGGGGCATTCTAATGAAGTAAATGATGGTGGTTCAACAATTGTTCCATCAAAACAAATCTCTGAATATTTAAAGTTAAAACTTAAGCCACAATCATCCGATCTATATGATGAAAAAGATAGATTGGGTTCTACTACATTTATAGATGGTGAATATTGGGAGAATAGATTAACTTTGACTTATATCAGAAAAGATTTAATTCAAAAATATCTGAGTGATAAGAATAAAAATTTAGTTTGGTTTAAATGGGGTGAGAAAAGATTTTTTAAAAATGGAATAAGTGGTATTCGTGATTCTAAGGAAGATAATAAATTTAAAACTTTTTATAATATTGAAAAATTTGACAAATAATGTGTGCTCTTTTTATAGTAAATCTTTTTTGTATAGCAAAAGTCTATATATCCGTAGGACTGAACCGTTTATAATTTATTGTGTGTTCCTGCAAGAAAAAATGCTGAAGCGAAGCGTAGGCACGGTATCAATGTCATTAAGTTAAGCTTTTTTGCGCTTATTTCTAAGTTTATCTGGCTTAATAAAAAATGAGTGACGTTCAGAATTCAAAAATAATCATGAAATTTATTAAATTCTATATTGGATAATTTCCTTAACTTAATGACATTGGGCACGGTATGGCGCAAACAAGACACACCTTAATTAGATATTACTATCATACTTGTCATTCAAATATTCTTTAAATTTTAATTTTGTTAATATATATATTTCAGAGTCTTTAAATTCTTGTAATATATTGGTATCTAAATGAATTCGTTTCAAATTACTAGGATTCCATAAGATAATATTACTTATGGAACTTGCACCAATTTCAAGTTCCCAATGTGCTACTGAATTTCTTAATTTCTGTACTAATCTAAGTGACTTCATCATTTTTTGATATTGTTTTAATCTTTTAAAATAAGGAATTTGTTCATATAAAGAAATTTTCTTATCAAAACCAAAATATCTATCATTGATAATTTTCCAGTAAAAAATAGTTGATTGTTGATTAGTTTTTGGAAAAAAACTAATCAACAATCAACTATTTT
>CAYZMD010000083.1:0-6545 GCA_964479425.1 uncultured Methanosarcinales archaeon
GAGAAAGTTAATTTTGAGTAGTGAAATGTAGGCTTAGAAGCAGTCATCATTTAAAGAGTGGAGCGAAGCACCCTCTGATCATAATATGCTGTGGAATATCTTATGGATTTTCTAGTGAGAAAAACCATTCTAGGTATACGCAGTGATGATAAAGGGAAAAATGCGGAAAGTAATATGGCACCCCGTAACTGGTAAGGCTATGATTCTCCTTTAGCGTAAAAGCACATCACTACTTATCTTTTAATAATCAAAAGAAAGGAAGATTAATAGAAAATTTTATATGTACGGGTAGCGGAAAAGTTAAACGTGTAAATTGATAAGCCAAATAAAAGCCTTATTATAGTGGCTGGAAGCAAGATGTTCGCACACGTCGAGTGTTTAGGGCTTTTTGATTTAGCGGTAGTGCGACTACCGTGCAGGTGGGAGTCCTGTCCCGTACTCCATTTTTATATGCGGATGGTGGAAATAGTAAACATATAGATTGAGTATGTAGAAGCATTGAATTTCTACTAGCAATTATAAAATTAAATATCTTTGCAAAATGTTAATTTGTAATTAGTTGAGATCTATCGGGAATAGCAGTTCTCGTGCAGGTGTAAATCCTGCCCTACGTACCATTTTCAAATTGATATTAAAAATAAAGAGATAAAGAAATGAAAGAGTTAACACAAGAAGAAAAGAAAGCTATAAGAGCATTAAAACGTGTAGCCAAAATATGGCCAGATTCTTTATGGCTATTCTCTGCAAGTGGTAATTTATGTGTGATGAGAACAGATGAAGATGGAAATAGTGTACATTTACCTAATTTTGGTATAGATCCCGATTTTATAGTGGATCAAATTGATATTAAAAATGACGGAGGAGATTGGTAAATGTCACCCCTTTCACAGAAACAACGTGAAGTCTTAAAATGGTGTCAATTGATGATGAACAATAACAATTTTCAAAAATTATTAGATAAGCTTGGTAACGCTCATGAAAAATATTTAAAGTATCTTGAAGAAGCTGAAAATGAATATGAACGTAGATTCGGTTCAAATCCTAGTGATTTAGGTGATGATTTCTGGATTGATAATTTCCATACTTGTGCCTTAGATGCGACTGTAGAACAGATTACTAGAGAAGCTTTAGATTGTATTCGTATAAAAGGAAAGACTTCAACAGATAGTTGATCGTGAGATCATTAAATACTAGGTTGTATTACCTAGTAGCTATCTGTTTTATTTTTTTTACAAGACGCATATAAAATCAAAAATTAGTAATGCCCCATGCAGGTTATAATCTTGATTTCCTTTACATTTTTTATTAATTTTATTCAAACACTGAATGCGCACGTACATGCGCCCGTACATGGGCTTTTATAATATATCTTACTTGAAAAACAATAAATGTGTGCTATCTTAATCTTAGTTAAACAAATTTATACAAAGGAAAATCTTTATCTACAGGGAGATTTCTGTGGTTATTATATGATGTTAGTGTGATATCTATTGAATCTGAAATTGTTGATAATCTTCACAATAAATAATTAAGGAGATCAAAATGAGCGTCATAGACATAAAATTAGATATTAAACTTAGAAATATTAGCGAAAAACTAGATCCTTATGTAAGATTTAGTCATTGTGATATTGAAGATTTATTAAAAATTAAAAGCGTTTTGCTTGAGCTTCTTGTTGATGTTGGTAAAACCTTAGGTGATGTTAGTATCCTTATTGAGGAAATAGAATGTTTAGAAAAAGAAGAAGAATAATAATGAATGAATTGACAGAAGAAAAATTCAAAGAATTCCAAAAAACATATTCGGAAATATCTAAAAAAGCTTTTGCAATGCTTAAAAAATATTGTGAAATTAAGGGAGATAGAAATGAAGAATTTTTTGACTCTATTACTGAGATTGAGGAAGATAGTATTACCTTAGAAGGATACTGGTATGACGAGCATTATTCAATACAAATACCCATTAAATTTATTCTTGATTCCCAAGCGTTTGATAAGTTTTATCAAGATTATAGGGAAAAAGAGGATTTGAAAATAAAAAATGCTTTGAAGAGACTAGCTAACAAACAAAAATAGACAAAATCCCCCTTTGTCACTTGCTTTTCTAAATAGAGATGCTATTGTATAGCATAATCAAACAAGGAGGGTTTAAACATGTCAAAACACTTTTATAGAGTTACCTTTGGGGGGTATATTGGAGGGCCTTATGTAAATTTGTCTCCTCCAATAAAAGAAATAAAAGTTTGTATAAACCATGCAGAAGTAAATTCCGTGAATCTTGACGGGACAATGGAAGTAACATTGACAAACTCAAAGCAAGCGTGGCGTTTAGGGGAAGATTCTATAGGTTGGTATCCTCAACTTCATATGGCTTTTTCCAAAGCAATTCATCAAAGAAAACAGGATATCTCCCATTTGCAATCTCGAATTGAAATATCAGAAGATGTTGGGGAACAACAAATGGCATTTGCTTTATTAAAAGCTTATGAACAGAATAAAAATGTTTTAGTTGCAATGTTAAAAAATGTGACAAAAACAACAAGAAGAAAGTCATAGAAATAGGGAGATTTAAAATATGTTAGAAGGACAAATAACTTCAGATCCTGTGATACTTAAAATTAGAAAATGTTGGAATTTTGGTGATACTAAAGAAGAAACGTTTAAATGGCTTTATAATCGTTATGGAACTTTTGATCAAGAAGTTCTAAATAAAGAATGGGAACGACTTAAAAGGTTATTCGGAGATGCGTCATTGCCAATAGATTATCTCAATGGGTATGAGACACGTATAAAGACATCAGAAGAACTATACAAGGAAAACGCTCAAATGGTTGGTAGTATGGCTTATGGAGATTGGAAAGGGGCAACGGGAAAAGGAAAAGAATTGAAAAAGATGATAAAAAATAATTGTAATAAAAAGGATTGATTTCTTTGATTAATGAACTATAATAGAATGGTTCGTGGTTGAGATGACCTTAGTGTATGTCTTACAATCGAACAAGGGTCTATAAGCTGTTATGGCAGTAATAGTGAAAAAGGCGGTCTCTCCTGCCAAAAGAGATGAGTGATAGACCGGAGTAAACGGTTTCACGGTGATAAGTCTTTCACGTTGAAAGTTTATTTCTGAAGTTTGAATGGCATTGATAATTGACCTGATAATAGTGAATAACTCATGGAAGGATATTGAAAAAGAAATAAAGAAATGTATATTATTATGTTCAAATTGTCATGGAGAAATTCATGAAGGAATAATCAAAATGCGGGTGTGATGGAATTGGCATACATTATAGTCTTAAAAACTATAGCCTTCGGGATTGGGGGTTCAAATCCCCCCACCCGCACCATTTTAAAAGGCATAGGTTTAACAACCTATGTCTTTTTTTTGCAAACACTGAATGCGCCCGTACATGCGCACATACATGGGCTTTTATAATATATCTTACTTGAAAAACAATAAATGTGTGCTATCTTAATCTTAGTTAAACAAATTTATACAAAGGAAACTTAAATCATGAAACAGATTAATGAAGCAAAAAAAGATGATGTTTTGATTCAGGTCAGTTTTTTCGCTAAAGATGTGGTTAAGGTTCAAGAAGTAACGGATTGCAAAATAATTTTGGAGAATTCTAATGATGTTTTTAAATTGATAGATGGGAACGAGGCTAATTTTAATTCTAGTCGAGTGCGTTTTCCAAAACGTGGAGAACTAAAAAAAATACAAGAAGCTGATTCTCGGAAAAAATTAGTCGAGAAAATAAGCAATACTAAATTTTTCAGATTCTCTATGCCACATCTTGAGTTAATTCAAGAGGCTATAGATAGAGTTTTAGAATAATTCAATCTACTTCTAGACACTGAATGCGCCTGTGTATGCACACATAGAAGGATTTACGAATGGGAAAGTATACTCCAAGCATCCTAGTAGAGAATATAAATAAAGACCATATCTCTCTTATGACATGCTCTTATGCAATATGTGAATTAGATAGAATATTTTCGCTAGATACAATCATAGATAACCCATTTATCTTAAAGACATTAAAAAATCTTAAAGGGGATTTATTTTGGTTTGCACGAATTAAATCTAAGGTTGAGTGCCAAGGGGATGGCACTTTTTTAATGAATAAGCTTGGTGATATTTTTGATAAAAAAAATATTACTGTTATTTGCCAACCTAATCCTTATGGGAAGAAAAATCTACGTCAATTAATCGTTTTTTATAAACGGTTTAATTTTAATGAAATAATTAAAGATCAAGTTTTAATAAGATTACCAAAAGTAATAAAGGCCTAATCATGACAAATTTACAGAAAAAATTAGGTATCCTTCAGTTTCTCACAACAGAACTGTTGGTTGCAGGTAAATCTTTTTGCAAATCTTATTCTAGCAACTGCCCTGTGATTGTAACGGATGGTGATGGAAATCGTCATGGTGCTTGTTGGCATCATCTAGAGAATGGTGTTTGCTCTGTTCATGGCAAAGTATATGATATTCCTGCTCATGAATGTGTCATGACTCCTGAGCTTGCTCTTGCTGTTACGAAAGTGGATAAAAAAGATGTTGATAGTAATATGTGGGAGGATGATTTTGGACCATTTTACTTCGATAACCAACATTTCCGTGATGTCTATCATGCCCGTCGTGATCGTCATTGGCCTGTGGCAGAAGCATTCAATGTAGATATTAGTGAAGGTCATTCCATGACTGGTAAACATATAATTATTGATTCTGATGATTTGGCAGTAGAATTCACGGTTAAGAGTGTCCATCGTCATTGGTATTTTGGATCTTATGAGATTTTGATAGCTGAAAATAAGCATGGTAGTAGTTGTGTTCTATTTTGGAAGAATATCAGCTTGTTTTGTGAATGGATGAGAGAACAGGTAAGGAAAGATCGTAAAAGCATAAAAATAATGAAATCTTAATAAGATTACCAAAATCTTTTTGTTGTTTTTACAGGCTTTGCTTGAAAGAATGAGATTGAGATGCTATCTTATTTTAGTAAGAAGCAATTTTCAACAAAGGAGATATAAATTATGAATAGAGAAATAGAAGGGCTAGAGCGAGATTTAGTTGATCTTGAGAAGATCATACCTATAGCTGGGGATAAAAACTATTTGTTCATCGAGGGTTATGGTAATTGTCCCTTGACTCAGGGTGAATTGAAAAATGTTATTGCCGAGGTGTGTAATCGCATGAGAGCAAAATTGATACAGATGAAGAAAAAAAATGAAGAGTTGATCCAACTTTTCTCAATAAGACCGCAAAATTAATTCTAAACACTGAATGCGCCTGTATATATGCATGTATACGAAAAAGAAAGTAAAATCATGAAGAACACAGATATTTTAGAAACAAGAAAAATAAAATACAAAGGTAAGAAAATTACAATTAGGAGAATGCAATCTTATGAAATTTTAGATGAATTTTCGATGAGTACTCGATTTGGTGAAATTTTGGGAGAGGGAAATAACGATTTGTTTTTTACCAGATCAGAAGGTGAAAGAGTTAGAGATCATCCTGAAAGGGAATACTGGCAAGTCATTAGTAAATTTTTCACTAACTAACACTCGATATTACTTGCTTTTTGTAAATATTGTGCTATTTTGTTTTTAGTGAGTGTTAATATTTGTTAGATGGGAAAAGTGAAAATTACTAAGGGAAAAGTTATGAAAACCAAGTACGATTTTTACTCAGATGCTGGTCATGGTTGGTTGAAAGTTAAAAAGAAAGAGTTGGTAACCTTAAAAATTGCTGATAAGATTACATCTTTTTCATATATGCGGGGAGAATGGGCTTACCTAGAAGAAGATGATGACGCAAGTACGTTTATCATGCAAAAAAAAGCAAAAGGGGAAGCTATTGTTTCTTTTCGGGAACATGTTAGCAATCATTCTCGTATTCGTAGTTACGATTGTTATCAATTAACATAAAATTAACATTTAACATTACTTGCTTTTTGCAAATATTGTACTATTTTGTTTTTGGTAGGAAACTTTAAACACTGAATGCGCCCGTATACACGCTCGAATATGTTTTTTTTGCAATTCTTACTTGAAAAAATAAATTCAACGTGCTATCTTACTAATATAAGAAGAAACGAGGAAGCGAAGAATCCCCTCATAAGTTCTGGTTGGGAAACGGGAACGGAATTGGGCCAAGGGCTTATGATATCGGGACGGTTCGTTTTCCCGAAGAGGGGGAATTAGTAGAGCTTGAACAAATTCGTCTGCATGGACAATTCAGTCATTTGCTAGAAAAAACTCACCTTCGGGATTCTCTAGCTAAGGAAATAAAAGATACTATTTTCACAAATTTTTCTTATAAACATTTGCTCTCAATCAAACGAGCAATACACGATCCGGAATTTTAAACACTGAATGCGCCCGTATGTGCGTGTACACACACCTAATAGGGAGATTTTTAAGATGATAAACAATGGTTATGATGATCCGGAATATGATGAAAAAATTGGTTCTGTTGTTCGGAAATTAGATAAAATAAAAAAGGTAACTTATGGTTTTGTTGTTCAGGAATATGATGAAA
>CAYZMD010000084.1:0-6390 GCA_964479425.1 uncultured Methanosarcinales archaeon
CTAGTTCGTGAAACCCCATGCCTAAAGGCAGGAAGGATTTAGGGAAAATTTAAATATTACTAAAGATATTGAAAATGCAACAAAATTACTAATTTCAAGCCTTATTCATAAAAAAGACATATTAAAGCCAGCTTAAAGACCCATCATCTATTAATCGGCTAATATGAAACCCTTGTAATTCTGATAAATATCATAATTATAGTTCTTCCCATTCTAAGTAATCTATCAATATTAAATGCTATAACTCTCATATAAACTTCTACTTTTTGATTTTTAGTAGTTCTACTTAAGACATTTGACCCAAATCTTTTTTTAAACATAGCGTTTGTTGTTTCAATTTTATTTCTTTGTAAATACTCGCCATAATCAAAGTGATCATATGTCAATTTTCTATATTCACCAGACCTTCTATGTTTTGGAACATGCAAATTTTTCTGTAGAATAAAAGGATATGCTTTGAGTTTTTCAAAGCATATTTTGAAAAGTTCATTGGCGTCATAGCCTCTGTCTGCATACACCGCTCTAATTTTATCGTAGTATTTTGCGAGTTTTAACAATAGTGGTTTGGCATCTTTGGTATCATGTGCATGACCTTTTCTCATTTTGACTAGCAAGATAATATAAGTGTCTATATCGACGATAAATGTCGTTTTCATAAAAGGTCTTTTTTGAACAACTTTACCAATTCTTTTACAATAATGTGAGCTAGCATTATCTAAAGTAATTCCTGTTGCATCAATTGCCACACGTTTAGGTTTTGGTAATAATTGTTTAAAAGCCAAAACTAATTTATCAATTACTGAATAAGGTAATCTTTTTGCAAATTTACTTAATGTGGTATAATGTGGCAATTTTTTGAGTCCCAAATATATTCTTAGTTCCTTATTGCTAGCCAAATCAGTCATTAATTCTTCGTATTTGAATCTTCGAAATTGCTTGTAAACAAGCAAAAATAAATGCTGAAATTGTGAATATAGCTTATTTGAAAATTTTGAAGAATAAAGCTTTATTTCAGCAATTTTGAATAATTCATAACAAAAATCCGCAACTTTTTTATACTTATTAGCAATTATTTTCATTGGTAGCACACCTCGTCGATAAATTATGCTTTAACAACATTTTATAGACGAGCGCTACTATTTATATTCTACGATTTTTGCTTAGGGTTTCATATTAGCCCTATTAATCAAAAAGTTTATATATTAAATAATAAGATATTCTTGTAAAACTGTGAGGTGGTTTTATATGTTAGTTGTAAAAGCAAAAATTAAAGATGCAGCTCAAGGCTATAATGTTTCAGGCGATTTTGCAGAAGCTCTTAATAAAAAAGTTGAAGAATTAGTAAAAGCAGCTTGTGCTAGAGCAGAAGGCAATAGCAGAAAAACAGTCATGGCTAAGGATCTTTAAGGGTCTTAGGCGACCAAAAATATTTTATTTTTGAGTATGGCTAAAAATTTTTAGATTTTTTTCTTCTTTTTTATAATATACTGAACCGTAAAAATAGTTATAAATTTTACTTACGGACAAGTATATACCAACAATAATTAGTTTAAAAAACTAATTATTGTTCAGTATATTAAAAATTAAATAAGAATTATAATCCAACCATTCCTTTCATTCTTTGCCACATACTTCTTCTATTAAATTTAGGCATTGGTGGTGGTGGTGGCGGTAACGGCACACCAGTTTCTTGTTGTAATACAGAAGGTATTCTTTCAAATTTTTTATTAGGAACAAATCTTTTATCAGAAAAAAGTTCTCTATCAGGAGATACAGGCAATTTACTCTGCTTTAAAATATTTTCAAAACTTGGTGGTTTTGATTCAAACAATAAATGATCTTGCGCAACCAATTGTGGAGCTGGACCAGGCAATGTTCTATTGGGCTTAGGTAATTGTTCTTTCAAGATTTCATGTTTATCTTTAAGGGTATCAATCCTTTCTTTTAATCTTTCCATCTTTTGTGGGCTTTCACTACCTGCAATAGACAATTCATTATACTTTTTTTCACTTAATCTTATCATATCCTCAATTTTTTGAAGCCTAATGGAATCTTGATAAACTTTATTTTTTATTTTCTCTTCTAATTCCTGAAGTTTATTATCCCTATTTTTAGATTCATCTAACTTTGTAGATATTTTATACAAAGAATCTTTTAATCCACCAACATTTTGGTATAGGTCTCCTTTAGAAGCAATTTTATTTTCCAATTCTGTAATTTTATATTTTAAACTTTCAACCAAATCGTTTTCTTTAAACATAGCTTCTGCAAATTTTGCTTCAAAAAGCTTTATTTCATCCATAATATTAGTAGTTTGATTTCTTGTCCCTTCCATCTCTATTCTTTGATTTCTAATAATCTTACTTTCTCTGTGTAAAACATCCTGAAATTTATTCATCAAAATATCAAATTCATTATCTAAAGTTTCTTTTTTTATAGATTTTTTATTACTCAATCTTCTTACTTTTTTTAATTGTTTTTCTAACAATTTATGAGCTTCTTGTCTCTCTTCATATTTTTGATTAACATTTCTAAGACGACTTACAAATTTTCTGACCGTAGGCCCAGTTATAACATTCATTTTTTGAACATTCCCAAAAGTCCTTTTTTCTTCTCAGGCATTGGTGGAGGAACCATAGGTCTACCCGGCAATGGTCTTCCCATCGGTGGCATTGGAGGTTGACTCATCGAAGGCATCTGTGGTCTTCCCATTGATTGCATTAATGGCTGCTCCATTGGAGGTTTATCAATTCCAAAAGGATCATGATCAAACTTAGGCCTAGCCATTTTCTTAGGTTCAACAGAATGATTATGTATTTTTTGTTCCTTAATCATATCCGCAACTGCAACAATTCCTTTAGCAATCTGTTCATTTTGTTCAATAACAAGATCTAATTTCGAAGAAATTGGATCAATTTTCATAGACAACAATTTATTTTCTTGTTCTTCATATTTCATTTCATCTGTCGCTGTCTTAAATAATGCAATCATTTCATTTAAATTTGTAGACAACTTTTGAATACTATTTTGTAAATCAATAGAATTAATATTTTCGCCTGAAGCTTTATTTTTTAAATTTTCAAGTTCCTTTTTTAATTGACTAAGTGAATTTTGAGGCATTAGCTCATATTCTTCATCCATAAATATCACCGCTTTATTATATATGTAATAGAGATTATATAATAATCCATTTATAAACTTTGCGATTATATTGTGTATTGTGCTGAAACAGAATTCTGTTACAGTGACAAATTTAAGGCCAGGTATCTTATTTTTTACAGAGACAAAAAATCAATTATATACTAAAAAAGAAAATGTGGTGCGTAAAACAAATAGAATTAGGATAAATCATTTTACTGCATTTACTAAAAATCTCTATCATTGGTGCTTTCATCTAACTATGTGAAAAAATCACAAACATATTATTTTCGCTTTCCTATCTCATAATTAATAGTTTCAACAAGATCTTTAAACTTTATTTTTTTACTATCCTTTAACAAATTCCAGTCTTCTGTAAAATCATCAAAATTTTGTCTTCTTTTCATATTCCAAACAAATGCATTTAATTCTATTCTTGCATTTATATAATCCATATGTTTTGTGTATATTAATAAATTTCCATATTCTGTTGAATTTTCTTCTTTACTCACTTTTAACAGTACTGCTTCTGATTTTTTTGAATCATACAACCAAGAATAATATGTATCTTTTACTCTTACTGATTCAATTGGTTCCCACATAATGTGTAAGATATTGAAATAGTTTAAAAAATTATTGATGAAATTAACACTATATCCACCATAACCAGCGAAAATATTCTATTTTCTGGGTTACTTAAAACAGTAACTTTTATAAACAACCCATTACTTTTTTACATTATAACCATGGATAAGTTGGTCAAACTTCAAATTTATTTGAAGGCTTAGAACGTAAGTTCAAAGAGCTCGCTTATACCGGAAGATAATTACTTCTTGGAAATCATGGGTTGGAGGATATTAAAATGGCAAGAATGCACTCTGGAAAAAGAGGAAAAGCAGGTAGTACAAGACCTGCAGAGAGAACAAAACCAAGTTGGGTAAGATATGGAGCTAAAGAAGTAACATTATTAATCCAGAAATTAGGAAAGGAAGATAAAAGTGCTTCTATGATTGGAATTATACTAAGAGATATTTATGGAATTCCAGACGTAAGACCTATTCTAAATAAAAAAATCACAGCAGTTCTAAGAGAAAGTAAATTAACTGGTGAATTACCAGAAGACTTACTAGCTTTAGTAAGAAAAGCTATCTACATAAGAAAACACTTAGAAGAGAATAAGCAAGATATGCCTGCTAAAAGAGGCATGCAACTTACAGAATCTAAAATTAATAGACTTGTAAAATATTACAAAGTTAAGAAAGTTATGGACGAGAAGTGGAAATACGATCCAGAAAGACTTAAAATGTATGCTGAATAAGTATGTTTAAAGAAGCAATAGAAAAAGCAGCAGAGAAGTTTAAACAGCTACCACAGCCCATTAGAATTATAAGTCATTTTGATTCTGATGGGTTAGCTTCAGCGGCAATAATAACAAAATTAATGCAGCTAGAAGACATTAGCTTTCAATTATCTGTTGTTAAACATTTTGATGAAACTTTAGCTAAAGAATTAAGTTACGAAGATTATAAAACAATAATTTTTACAGACATTGGTTCTGGTCAGCTAAAGCTTATCAATACTTATTTGAAAAATAGAGAAATTGTAATTCTTGATCATCATAGACCACAAGAAGAAGCTATTGACGCTATCCATGTTAATCCACACTTATATGGAATATCTGGAGAAAGGGAAATTTCGGGAGCAGGTGTTACTTTTTTATTTGCGCAAGCAGTAAATAAAAAAATAGAAGATTATGCACACCTAGCTTTAATAGGCGCAATTGGCGACATGCAAGAGAGACGAGGATTTATTGGACTCAATAAAGAAATTCTACAAATAGCAGTAAAAAGTAAAAAAATAATAATAAAACAAGATCTTCAATTATATGGAAGTTTTGGAAGATCAATAAGCAAAATAATTGAATACAGTAGCAATATTCCTGGTATTTCAGGAGATAGAGAAAAGGTATTAAAATTCTTAAAAGAATTAAAAATAGATTCAAACCTAAAATTATATGAATTAAGCGATGAACAAAAAGAGATTTTAGGGAAAGCCATAGTCGCTAAAGGTAAACCAGAGAATTCAGTCTTTGGTCCAATATTTATTTTGCCAAATGAAAAAAAATCTTCACCTTTTTATGATATACGAGAGTTTTCAACTTTGCTTAATGCTTGTGGAAGATTAGAAAAACAAGATTTAGGGATTGCAGCACTTTTAGGAAATAAAGAAAGTAAAATTTTAGCTTTACACACACTAAGTCAATATAAAGAAGATTTGATGAATGCAATTCAATGGTTTAATGAAAACAAAGAAAAAAACACAGACATAATATCTAAAGGAAAATATGTAATAATTAATGCAACTGATAAAATTGTACCAAATATTGTTGGAACTTTAGCGTCAATAATATCAAAATCTGTACATCACAATTATGATTTCATTGTTACATTAAGTCAATTCTTAACAGGTCAAACAAAGGTTAGTTTCAGAAAAAATAGAGACAAAAAATACGATTTAAGAGATTTTGCTAAAGTAGTCTTTGCAGATATAGATAAAGCAAGTTATGGTGGACATATGAATGCTGTTGGCGCTGTTATTCCGACTTCTGAAGAAGACAAATTAATAGAAAAATTAAAAATAGAATTGGATAAATTGTGTATATAAATTATAGTTCTGATTAAAATTACAAGACTACTTTCTACCAATCAAAAATTAACAATTTTAAAGCGTAAGATTACGTCTTACCAATTAAAAAAATAAGATTTTTTTAAAGCGTAATCTAACAATTATCAATCAAAAATTAAAATGTTTTTAAAGCGTGAGCTTCGCTCACCAATCAAAATTCCATCTATCGTCCTTAGCAAGAATTTCTTTCCAGTCACTTGGTAAGTCTGTTGCCTGTTCACGTAAATGAGAACTTATTCTCTTAGCTCTTTCGGCATTAATTTCAACATCAGTTTCAAATGCTTTAAAGAATTGCAATATTTCATGCCACTTTTCTATTTGAGGTAACATATCATGTTTACGTAAGATTTTCATCTCTTCAAATAGTAACCATAATTTTTCTGCGTCCTGCTGAGAGTCTTTAAGAAAAGCTGTAATAACTTTTATTTCAGAATCAATATCAAAGTCATTATTTTGTTCCATACATGAAATAATAAAATTCTAATTTATAAAGTTTTCTAATAGGAATAAATTTTGTGTTAAATCATAATTATGTTACGGTGACAAATATATTCTAGTAGTGTCTCT
>CAYZMD010000085.1:0-6377 GCA_964479425.1 uncultured Methanosarcinales archaeon
AACTAAATTTAATTGTGCATATTCTTTTAATTTAGAAAAAACATTAATACCTCTATAAAATTCTTCACTTCCGAAAATAATTCTAGTATTTGTTATATTATCATTTTCAACAAGAATAGTCTTTGGAAAAGCCCTTTTCATCTCATTATAATGTTCTTTTGATACATCAACATAAAAAGCACCAGTCTGTTTTAAATTTTCAACAAATTTTAAAACATCTAAATCCGCTTTTATACCAGTTCCTTCAACGTTATTATTTGAAATTAATCTTTTAATTAAATAAGAACTAATTTCAGGCGAAGAAAGTAATCTTTCCTGAAGTAAACTATTTATCGGCAAAATTGTTTCATAAACATCATCTCTATCAGACTCGTCTTTAATAGTCAAATATTTCAAAGCTTGAAATAAATGATAATTCTGCGACTCGCTTAAATAATCATCACGAAGCAATACAACACCACAATCAGCTAACCTTGTTTCCAACAAAGGTTGCCTTTCATTCCAAAACTCTGACTGAAAAGAATCATAATTTCTTAGAAGAGAATCTTGATTAACTAATCCAATTACAGCATTCGCATGATCTTCTAAACTATTGTCTTTCACAAAGGATTTAACACAACTTGCTAGTTCCTCTGTCAATCTTAAATAATCTAATTTCTGTTCATCAATCGCACCTAAATTAGAAATACTTTCTTGCCTAATCCTGTCCATACTAGCAATAATAGAGACTAAATTATCTTGGACATCTTGTTCAGTCATTTCAATTGTTAAAGAAGTAGGTGGTCTACTCATTTATTTTCCCTCTTGGTCTAATCTCTAATTGTTTTTCAGAATTTACTTTAGCAATATAAGTAACATTAGTATATTGTCTCAACAACATCTTATCGTGTTTACTGACAGAACTACCTTTTTCTTTACGATAGACTTCAATTTCATCTTCTAAATCACAAATTCGTGCATCTAAAACAGCGACATCACGTTTATTAGTAATCTTTTGTCCAACCCTATGATTGCGATTAAAATTATGATCGACACGGTATTCGACATCAGGATTCTTTTTATATTCTTCTTTAATTTCATAATGACTTCCAGCATAACAAGTAATCTTATCAAATTCTTGACGAGTTAAATTCTCAACTTTACGTTCCTTAATAGTCACATGTTTTAACACATCACCTAAATCATAATTTCTTAAAGTTTCAGGGTCTTTTTCTAAAGCAATTGCTGCAATTGCTCTAACTCTTGTCGCAACATAATTATCATCTAGATCAAGCTCATTCTTGATATCATCACTCCAAACAGGAACGTCAATATCATCACTACTACCCTCTGTTAACTTGTTGATTAAATAAGTTGAATAAGCATTTCTTGCAGTAACGCCCCAATTAGTACCTTGGACACTACAACCATTCTCTTCTAATAAATCATCTTCATAATTTTGAACTTCATCATAAAAATCTCCAATCTCATCCAAAGCATCATCGATATTTCCTTCTCCAGGATTTGCCAAGAAAATTAAAAGATTTTGCGGAACAAGAGTTTTAAAACTGTCTCCGTGATATTTCATATCAATCAACATATAACCTAAAGGAACATTATTAGATTGAAAATCATTATTAACTAAAATGAATTTATTACCTTTCTTTACTTCCAAAGAAACATCTTGTGTAGGTGTTCTTTGTATATGAATATTTTTCTTATGTTTTAGTTTATGTTCTAGACTCATTTTAATAACCTCGACTTACCAAAAACTTCAATATCATCAACAACTTTATATTCGCTATCTTTTAATTCATGCTTTAGTAAATGTGCATATAACGGATTAAACTTTTGATAAATTACACTCATTTTTTCTTTAGAAGAAACATTCTCAGCCAGAATAAAGCTTAATTCTTTATCCCACCCTTTGGTATCAGTCTCGGGTAAAGTAATGCTTAAAACAAACCGATTCTGGTCATAACAGAACATTCCTGCGTACTTTGTATGCTTACCTATTTGTTGAACATTACTAAAATAAACAGATTTTGATTTTTTAATAATACCAGATTCTAAATCATAAGGTAAAGTATTAGTTTCATAATTTTTGGCTACGTCCCCTTCGGGGATTGATTTCACCCCACGAGAACGCCCATCGTCATTCACGTAGTCATTCCAATTGATATGGAACTCATCATAATTGCAACACAGGAAAACCGCCCTCGTCGAATAAGATTCCCTACTTTCTTGATTTGGAGTCCAAATATTTGTTTCAGTTGCACTTTTTCCAGTCACATTTTTCCAAACTCTTTCAATTTCTTTAGCATCATCATTCGCATTAATTAAAGTCTGCATAAAATGTAGACCCCTCTTAGATTTCAACAATTTATTTAAAGTAATCCCACTACTATAATCTGCAATTTTTAAATTAGTTTGAATTGGAGTTGCAACAGTACTTCCAAAATAATGAGTAACCAAAGCATCTAAATCATCAGCATTATAATCAATCCTAGTACTAGTAACAATATAATCTTCATCAAAGTCTACTCCAAGACTCTGAATTAAATCTTCATTGTCAGCTTTTCCAGCACGATAAACATCAGCAACAGAAGCAATAATAATACCCTCAGTATTACCATGAGCGATAAATTGATTCTGTGTACAATCTAAAATATTGCCATCAGAATCTAATAAATGATGCTCATCTAAACTCATTCTTTAACCTCTCTCAAATCTTTAAGTGCGTTATAATCTTGAACACCATCGCCAATTTCTTTAACAACATGGTCATAATTATCTTGATTTTTAGGCATAGATCCAAGCAATCTTTTAAAAACTTCAACAGACGGTTTCAAACCATAATCATCAGCACGTTTGCAAGCATAAGCAATATCTCTACAAGACAAATTATCATTAACATCTACTAACTCATTAGAATCTAAAGTCGGTGCGTACATTTCCCACAAACTAACCTGCTCATCTTTTGTAGGCATTCCAAAATATAATTTATGAATAAACCTGTCCATAAAAGGACCTCTTAAAAAATTTGGATTATTATCGGTAGCAATAATATAAACACCTTCAGGAGGTCTACTTAAAACACTCTGTAAATAACCAGTTTGACTACCTTTATGACTAAGAACACCTTTTTGTTCAACAAAACTACTTATTTCATCGAAACAAAGTATACAAGGACTTAATTGTTTTGCTCGATTGATTACTTTTTCAACTCTATCTTTGCTTTCACCAACCCACTTACTCTCAAGTTCACTTCCTTTAAGCAAAATAAAATTATAACCATACTCACCTGCAAAAGCTTCTGCGCACATTGTCTTACCAGTGCCTTTGGGACCATAAAATAATAAAACACTTTCATTGCTCCTATCAAAAACACTTTTAATTAAACCAGTGTGGTCTTTATATCCTGCAATATTTTCAAGTTTAACCTTTGGTTCAATAAATGGCATGTCACGAATCGCACTAGGTTTGGTTTTTTTCAAACCATATTCTAAATCTTCATACTTAACTTCTATTCTTTTATCACGTATTGCGTGAGTAAACGCTCTATTCAATATTTGCTTTAAGTCTCGACCAACATAACCAAAACTGACATCTGCTAACTGTTCTAAATCTTTATCTCCAACCTTAAAATTATGTCCACCTCGACCATGCGCGTGCTTCTTCAAAATTTCATATCTACCATTCTTATCAGGCGGTAAAAATTCAATTTCTTCACTAAATCTACTTCTCATAGCTTCGTCTAAATCATTTGGACGATTAGTAGTACCGATTATAAATACACCTTTATTATTGTGCACACCGTCCATCTCGCTCAACATCTGTGTCAAAGATTGATATTGCATAGGATCAACAACGTCTCCTCTATTAGAAAGTCCCTCGACCTCATCAATAAACGCAATAACACCCTTATCAGATTGAACCGCCAGCTTTCGCAGCTCTTCAAAAACTTGTCCTACAGCATTGCTTTGTCCCTTAACCAAACCACCAATATCATAAAACGGCATACCTAATTCAGCACTTAATACTTGCGCAGCTAAAGTCTTTCCTGTACCAGGTGGACCACTTAACAAATAATTTCGAGCACCCATTTCATTACCAAAGTTTTCAATACCAAGAACAGTAGCTTTCAAATCTTCAAAATCTTCAATTAGTTTAGGATGAAAATAGTAATCATCAGAAGTAACACTAATTTTAAGCGGTGTTAAATCACTTTCTACAGGTTTCTTTCCGCCTTCTTTGTTCACTTTATAATTAGGCATATTAGGTATCGGCATTCTTATTCCTCCATAAACTCACATTTTGATTTTATTCCACCTGAATTATAATATATTTTTTGTCCAGCATTGGTAGGACACTCACCTGTAATTTCAAATCCATACGCTTTACCTAAAACAGGACAATTATTTTGATAGAGATGAATCAATGGACTATCTACAATCCTTTCTCCTTGGATTTTTTCAAGTAATAACATATTTGTTAACTCGTGAACTTGATTTTTATTTAAAAGTCTAACGTCTTTTCCTTTACCAACAGGATATACTAAATTAATTCTTACTGGTACTTGAAGTTCATAACCAAGCTGAATCAAACCTTCGACTTGATCAAAATTTTCTTCATATATTGCAGAGTTAATTGTTGTTTTATAAATTTCATTCAAAGTTTGAATATTTTTAACAACTATATCAAAACAATCAACTCCAGTAATCATCTCATATTTTTCAGAAGTCGAAGCATGTAAACTTACCATCATTTTAACATAATCTTTAACATTATCATCCAAATTCAAAATATCATCTGGAATCATTGTTCCGTTTGTAGTAATATTAACCTGTTTTCCAACAGAAACAATATTATCAATAACATCTACCAGATTATTGTGTAAAAATGGCTCGCCACCACCAATTTCAATAATCTTTGCACTTGAATTTTCAACAATAATATCATTTATTTGTTCTAAATTTAATTCTGTTCCATCTAATTCATTATAACAAAAATTACAAGCAAGATTACAATTTCCAGTAATATCTAGAGTTAATGATTTAGCAGTCATATTTATAAATATAAATGTGATTTTACTTATAAAACTTTCTGTTTTTGTCACTGATTAGTAAATAATACTCCGCACCTCAAATTAAAGAAAAAGAAATCTACAGCCGTTTTCCATTACTGACCTGGTCTTTAATTTCTTCACTAGCATTAGTAATAGCTTTTGCTGCTCTATCTATTGCATCAGTTTCTTCATTATCTTATCTAAAATACCCATCAATTGCTTTACCATCTTTTTATATTCCCCAACATCTCCTTCTTCTTTAAATTTAATATATTGTTGTTGTAAAATATGCGCAACAGGGAAAACATCCGTGTACGAACAAACAAAAACTGACTCATCTCTACCATCTCCGACAACCTCTGGACAAACTTCCAAAATTGCTGGTGGTAAAACTAAGATGCAATTATCAATAGTATTATTTTGATTTTGAGTTGTTATGAATTCAAATAAAAATATTTTACAGCATTATGTTGTTTTAATAGATTTTGTTCCACTATAATATTTATATCAAATTTCAAAACTCCCTTGTTAATAGTATAATTAGCAGCCATGAATTGAATCATAATATAACGTTTACAGAGGAAGATTTTTGTTTGTTTTGGTATTTGCTTGTAATCATCATTAGTTAGAACAGTTATCTCATGAGGTGAATGTTTCTGTTTAAATTCAGCAAGTTCTTTTTTAGTTAATGTAATTTTTTCTGGTTCAATTTCTTTTAATACATAATCTACTACCATTCGATTAGTAATTATTTTAAATTCTCTAAGCAAATCACTAAAATCAACATCTGAAATTGATTGTTTATCTAATAGATTTCTTTTAAGAGTAAAATGAAGTGTATTATCTGTCCACGTGTTTTTATGGAGACTTAAAGATTCATCACAATAATGATTGAGGGTATCATATTCTAGTTTACATCCTAAAGCATATAACAAATGTTCTGCCTCTGAAAATTCAGAATCACATTCTACTTCTACCCATCCATTTATATTTTTTTTATTAAGTTCCACGATATTCACCTAAATCAACATATATACGATAATTTAGTATTAGATCTTTTTTTTGTCATTTAAGTTCCTCTAATAATTCATCATGCATTTCAGCGTTATCTATTAATATTTGCTCAATAAACCATATTAATGCAAGTCCTATTATTATTAATCCTATCATATTTTCAAAGTCGTTTTAAAACGCCCTCCATTGCCTCGTATATTTCTCCTTCTCTTTTTAATGCTTCAATCTGTTCTAATATAAGTCCCTCATCTAATCCATCTTCTATACATTTTCTTATTAATTCAGGTTTAAGAATTGCGGGTGCAGTTTTTTCTAA
>CAYZMD010000086.1:0-6276 GCA_964479425.1 uncultured Methanosarcinales archaeon
ATGTAATATTAAATGTAATACCCATATTTTATAACTAAAATTTGTTTATTTTATTGTTCGTCTTATCCCCAACCTAAATGCTCAGAAATTAATTTTTGGCATGTTACAAATATTTGATTTGAAACAGATTGAGAATTACAGTCTCGCGATAGATACAAATTTTAGGGATTAAAAAATTCGCCATAAATGGCGGGTATTAAACCCTATTAAATTTCTAGCGAAATTTTAAATAAAAATATATAATAATTAAAAAAAGAATTTATTTATTTATAAAATAATATAATAAGCAAATTAGCAACAGAATTAAAACAACAAAGAAAAGATAATAATTATTACCCTCTACTTCTTTTGGAGTTTCTATAATTTGTTCAATTTGTAAAATTAATTCAGATTTTCCTTTCCCTTCCTTAATCATATCAGAATATTTTTCATCCACAATATTTTCAGCGATATCCTCTGCTATTATTGGCTCCAAGGGAACAACATCATTAATTGAACTATTATCAACTATATTCTCCGAAGAGGAACTTGTCCTTGAGGAACTTGTACTTGATGAACTTTTAATCTCCTGATATTTTATTTCAACAACAGAATTAAAAATATAACCCAAACTTGTTTTTTCTACATTAGAAATAATATTTTTTTCTTCAATCTTGTTTATAATATCAACAATAGATAGTTTCCCTTCAATAGCAATCCAAATATAATCAGTTAAAGGATCAATATTACTTGAACAATCTTCACCTATTTTAATAGATTCAGAACATTCTTTAATCAACACAAGGTTATCAAAAGCCTCAACATAACTACCATCCTTTCCACTATTTGAAGCCAATTGTGATGCACATATACATTCCTCATTTCCATAAACAGTGGTATAAACATAGACTAAAGCATTATCAACAGGCATTCCTTCTTCGCTATTCACAATACCATAAATATAACTACCGCCCATAGAAGCAAACACAGGTGAAACTAACAAAACTAACAAGACACAAAAAATCATAAATCTATCTCGTATAATTGACATTTCCATCTACCTCTAAATTATATCCACTACCAACTTCAATATTAAAATTATTAGAACCTAATCCCTTAAGATGAGGAAAATATTCATAAGTTGTATTACTTTCTCTTACAAGCTTTTCAATTATTTGGCCTCTTGAATTAGGAACAGCCTGTAAAATATCCTCAGCTAATTCAGAAGTTGGAATAACATTACCAATCCAATTCTTTTTATTATGAGGATTATCTGTGGGATCTACATTAATTCCATATAATTCAAACATATTACTATATGACGTATTGAATTCACCAACCATAGTATATTCAACACTTTTATTTACTTCAACATTATATCCAATACCCGTTTCAATATCAAAATTATTTGAGCCTAGCCCCTTAATGTGAGGATAGTATGTGTAACTAGTATTTGAAATCCTAATTAATTTTTCAATAATAACCCCTCTACCATAAGGTATTTCCTGTAGCAAAGATTCAGCAGTATAATTATTTTCAAAAATCACACTTATCCTGTTTTTTTTATTGTGTGGATTATCTACAGGATCTGGGTCAAGTCCATACAGATAAAAAGTATGTTTAGCAAATATTTTATCGCTTAAATTTCTCAAAGTTCCTGAGCTTGAAGCAATCCTATAATATCTTGTTTGGTTATTTTCAGCAGTAAAATCAGTCATATTACTATCACTAACAGTATAATTAAGAACAGTCGTATAAGAAATATTTAATTCTTCAATATCAGTTAAATTGTTACTATAAAAAACAAAATATTCAATTGCCCCGCTAACGTCAGTCCAATTTATATCTACACTTTTATTATCATCATTAACAAATATTGTAAAATTATCAGGAGAATCAATTACAGATTCTAAAACCGTCACTTGAACAATTTGTGAATCCTCACCACCACTACCATCGCTAACACTAACATTTACATCATAGATCCCAATACTTCCTTCAAAAGTTTGCCACCCTCCCGAAGAATTAAAAGGAGAAGAAAATGAATAAACCAAACTGTCCCAATTCAAATCACTTGCATTGGCATTAATAGTCGCAATGTCCCCTTCGTAGACTTGAAAATCGTCAATAAAATCTAAAATAGGTGCATAATTCCGAATAAAAAAAGAACCTTGAGAATTAACTACATTAGAAGTAATAGGATTAAAAGCTATTATAATAGGTAAAATAAATAAAAATACAAAAATTAAATTTTCCTTTTTCATATTAACCATTTTTTTATAAATTCAAAAATCCTTTGTAAAAAATTTGAATTTGTATTGGCAGTTACATAACCTGTTATTAAATTATTTTGTTTAATATTTTGAGTTATATTAACATTGCCGTCTGATACCCAAAAATAAACATCATTAAAATTAATAGAGTCTTTATTATATATAATCTTTATGTTTAAATCAACGACTTCAACTTTTTCAGGTAATATTATATTACCACCTGAGTCTAAACCAAAAGTCAAATCTTGTCCATTTTTATCAGTTATTTCAATAACGAGTTTTTCTCCCATGTTAGAAAATCCGACAATCTCAGGAGGATATTCTGAAATATTAAAACTAGAAACTGTATTAACAGAAGAGACTAAAGGAATAATAAAAATAAAAATAAAAAAATAAAAAAAACGCATTTTACCTCTTTTTCTTTTTCGCTGCTTTTTTTGCTTTCTTTTTTAGAGGTTTTTTCTTTGCAACTTTTTTAACTGCAACCTTTTTCTTTGCGGATTTTTTAGCTACCTTTTTCTTTGGTACTGGTTTTACAATTACTTTTTTTTGCTTCTTCTTACCCATGAATAGATAAACTATCAACAAGATAAGTAATGCAACTAAAGCAATTTTTCCAACTAGCCGCCACATAGATATTTCTTTTGGTTCAATAAACATATTGTCCCTTTTTCTTTTATCAATTACGCTTACTGTCAAAGGTAAATCACAAGTCTTAATTGCAATTGAAACTCCTCCTTCTTTATTAACAGGAGCGCAAGATGCACAAAATTTTTGTGTAAAAACGCCATATTCCTGCGGTGCAGTTACTGTTCCTCTTACATATCTATTAGTTCCAGCTACAACTTCAGGGAAAGATTCATCAAATAAATAATCAAGAACTTCCTCTCCTTGAGGATCTATTGTACAAACAACATCACTATCTTCGTTAGCCGCCTGTATCATCATTTTAAATCTTCCTTCTTCTCCAGGAACCAAATTAAGATTATTTGGTAATGGATAAGCAATTGATGCTCCAGCCAAAACCGATGTTGCCATAATAATGGCAATTAAAAATCCAATAAATATTTTATTTCTCATTTTTAATACCTCAGCTATGATTATACAATGTTATTGTTATTGTCGAATTATACTGACCAGCAAGTAATCCTTCTGGAGGATAAGCGTGATAGTAAGTACTCAGTGTCTCATTTAATGCGTCATTACCACATGCATCTGAAATACACAATTCCAATCCTGTTGCGGAAGGGAAAAAATAATTTGCAGTGCCATTCAAATACATATAATCTAATCCAATTCCAAGACCTGCATCTTCAACATACTGAACATCATCATCAAGTCTTAAGTCTGTATTGTTTAAATTCCAAATATCTGAACCTGAATCCGGATTTGTTGAATCCCAAGTAAAATTCAATATTAAATTCCCATAATTAGTCAATGTTGCTAAAGCAGTTCCATTATTCCATGTTCCTAAGTCCAAAATTCCATCACCCAAAAGTACTGTCTCTGGATAATCAATCGACTGCAATGCATTGTACGTCCATGACTGATTTCTTTCATCATCAAGAGGTCTTTCTAAGAGAGCTTGAGACGTAATTTCAACATAAAACAAATAACTCGTGCTAGGAAGTTGCCAAAATTCAGGAGTTGTATCATTAGCAGTTTTATTAGTAACAAAAGTATAAACACATGAATCTCCGTTATCTTCTACACTATCAACAGTCCATGAAAAATCCGACATTGTATTATTACAAAGTGAATCATTTATGCACAAATGAAATATTGGATCAATACTAGTTGAACCACAATCATTATCTGAGTCGCTAATGTTTAACTTAACAGCAATAGTTGAGTTTCCTCCCGATACAGGATTCAAAGCACACTCTGAGGTTGTACAGCTTGAATAAGCTCCAGTATCAGTCATTAATACATTTATAACATTTGGTAAATAATCATACAATGTAAAATTGAATTCTAAGCTTGCATCATCTATAGCCAAAGCATCACTACCTTGTGTGTGATTATCTCCAGAAGCAAATCTATCTTGTAAAGATGCCCTAAAAGTTAGAGTCCTATTTGCATAATCTCCAGCAGCAACATCTCCCCAAGGAAGACTACAAGTTGTTATGTTATTACTTTTTATTAAAGTATTATTTAAAAAACTACAATATGTTGTTCCATTTACTGCATCAATAATTGAGACGTTATATTCCCATGTATCATCAGCAGGCCAATAATCAGCATCTCCATTATCACTATCATTTATTACCCAAGCAATATCTACGGGGTTATCATGAGTTGCTGTAATGTTGATACTTTGTAAATATGGTAATTCATTTGTTAAATTAAACTCATAAAAAACAGTAGTTCCTTCAGCATTTCCGCAAGTTGCGTTATCATAAACTTCAACGCTAATATAATACAACTTTTTTAGACCATCATAATCTAAATACGATGTTGTAGTTACTGTAGCATTTCCATCATTACCTAATACTGGAGAATCTGAAATAGTACTTCCATAATTATCATCTCCAGGTGCAGAATCACTAATGTTAATTCTAACGCTTACATTTTGACCTGAGCCATCTATTAAATCTGGATCAGTAATTTGAACAAAAAAGACAGGTGTATCATCGTGAGTTTCTGAATTATTATCAGTCAACAAATCAAAGTCAGTAGCTCCGTCTTGAAACCAAACATGCTCAATTGCTGGAGCTGTGTTTGTTACAGTTATTGTATTAGAATAAGCAATACCTCCTGAAACTAAACAGTCATCAGTTGCAACTGCATTACAAGTTAAAGTTTCACAAGCGACAAAATTTGCATTCCCGCAAGTAGAACCAGAACAACCTGCTTGATCCCAGTCATAAGATAAAGAACCTGTTGATGCATCACCCGTATCTCCAGAACCATAGCCAGCATCATCAGCACTACAAGTTGCATCAATTGTCCCTGAACCTGCTCCAACAGCTGTAGCTGAAGTTGGGGTACCAGGCACTTGATTTACAGAATAACTAATTGAATATCCAGTTGGTTCACAAGTTGAAGGACATTCATCATCACCAGTAACACAATCACAAACAAATGCATAAGCAGTTTGTCCAATACCTGTTACAGGAGCAGATAATCCAATATTATCACAACCTCTTTCAGTACTAGAACTAAAATCTTCTGAACAAATTTCTGTTCCAGTACAACCACCAGTGGAATTTATACCATCAGTACTACATACAATAAATGAAGTGTTATCACTTTCTTGATCTGCTGATGTAGCAGTAAAAGATAAACTTGCCATTTCATCATAATCAATATCACATACACTTCCACCAACATCAGACACTTCCCCGGAGAGGGTAGGAATCTCATCTTCTAATTTAAATGAGATAGTATCATTAGCAGTACCGTTAATATCGCCATCATTTGGTGTTAGTCTTACATAATAAGTTCTATTGGCTGTACCAAATACATCATAATCCCAGAATGTTTCTGTTAGATTAAATTTATACCATGATTCATTAGTATAGTATTCGTTTACAACATCACAATTGTCAGAATCAGTATCATTAGTTACACAAACATATGTAAAAATTTCCTGACCATTCTGATCAATACTCTCATTCCATGTGAAATTTTGAGTTTTGAAATGGGTCACAAACGGCTCCCAATCAAATGGTGTTGGCGGTGCAAGATTAGAAACAGTAAACGTCCCTAATGAAGATTCCGCATAAGCAAAAGAACTAAATATGAATATAATTAAAATCGGTACTGCTATTGTTTTTCTCATCGTATCCCTCCCTTCTATTACAATATTAGTATAACTTTTTGTATACTAGTGCTAGGATTGCACTTCTGACATATAAAGCTTCGCTATTTGTCTGCCTTTTTTTTATTGATTTTTCATTATTTAACCAAATCCAGAAATAACAATCGTTATTGTACTAGTATAGTTTCCCACGCCTAATCCAGTAAGTGGATAAACGTGATAATAGGTGTCAAGTGTCTCATTTATTGATGCGCTATTACA
>CAYZMD010000087.1:0-6259 GCA_964479425.1 uncultured Methanosarcinales archaeon
TATTTTAGTTTAACAGCTTCACTGACTCTTAATCCAAAAAAATACATGAACATTATCAAAAGTTTATGTTTTATATTATAAGTTTTCAAAATCATTGTATCTATTTCACTTTTAGTTAAAATCCTCACAATTTTTTCTTTTTCTTTAACAGTTTGCAAATTAATTTTTCTTTTTAAAATATTTTTATAGAAAAATTTCACACCTGCCAAATATGTATTAATGGTTTTTGGTTCTTTTTTTTTGTTTAGCAAATGTAATTTAAATTCTCTGAAATTATTTTGATTTGCTAAATGTAACGGCTTTCTAAAAAAACGCCAAAAAGTTTGAAGACCAATAATGTAAGTCAAAATTGTCTTTCTAGAACAATTTCTTACAACAAGTTCTTCTTTTAATTTCTCAACATATTTAGTTATCATTTTTTATCACCTATAATAATTTCTCAAATATTTTAAACGCTTCTTTGTCAAATCTAGAGAATGCAAACCATTTTTTACCGAGGTCTTTTAATGATGCTCCTATATGATATACTTCTTTATTATCAATTAGAAGAAATCTATCGTGGGATTTTTTAAATTCCTTAATATCTATAGGATCATATTGATAATTAAACTTTTTTAAATCTAATTTTAATTGTTTAGTCAAATTTTTGGTATAAATTATGACCTTTACATTATGTTTTCTCTTTAAAAACAATGTAAGAGTTGTATCATCAATAAAATTATCAATTAATATTATTGATTTATTTGCAGTTTTTATTAAATCAGATATAAACTTATAAGCATCAAATATTTGGCCATCATAAAAAATGCCTTGTTTTCTAATAATTTTATTATTTTCAATTGCGTCAAATACTTTCTCAAAATTTTTATTTGTTTTTATTTTATATTCTAATTGTTTTCTTTCAACATTATCTAAACGATTAAATAATTCTGCATTTTTAGATAAGAATCTACGCATTGAGACAAAAGCCTCCATTATTTGAATACTAACGTTTATAGCAATATTGCTTCTTAAAATTCCAGAGAGCATAGCAACACCTTGTTCTGTAAATCCAAAAGGAAGCTTCCTTACTCCTCCCCAACTTGAAGTCGCATTTTGCGACTTCAAACTTGAAATCACATTTTGTGACTTCAAACTTGAAGTTCCAATTTGGAACATCAAGTTATCATGTTCTTCTTTACTCAATTGAAACATAAAATTAATAGGAAATCTTTCGATATTTCTTTTAACAGATTGGTTTAAAACCCTTGTTTCTACTTCATACAATTTAGCCAAGTCGCTATCGAGCATTACTTGTAATCCTCTAATTAAGTGAATCTTTTTGTCAATAGAATCTTTCGTAATTATATCATTCATAGAATATATATTATATTATAAGTTTAAATATCTCACGTGCACCTGTCCAGTGTGTCCAGTATCCAAAGTAAAAACGCTTAACTATTCAAATTCTAATATAAGAACCAGTCTTAACACTGGACAGAAAGTTTTGTCCAGTGGTTTTTTTAATCATTATCACTTTGATAATTTACTTTCATTTCTGATATTTAATTTTGTTAATTTTTCTGTTTATCACATGAAAAAATAATCAAATCAAAATCAATGAATTAAGTAAAAAATATCAAAGGTGATAAAAGATGAATAAAACATATGAGAATTTGAGAAGAAATGTCATATGGGCACTGAACAGCAACAATACATTGAGTTACAGGAACAGAATGGTTCATGCAGCTTTTCTAAGGTTTGAAAATACAAAACCTAGAAAAGAAAAAATAATTTATAAAAAAGTGATTAGCCCAAGACATCAGTTAATAAAAGAACTTCTTGCACTTGGTATCGTACCAAGACAAATTGCAAGTCTAATGCCAAAATATATTGATTTTGAGAAAAATGTAATAACTATCGATAACAAGACATTTACAATATCTGAATCAATTAAAAAAAGATTGAAACAATACATAGAAGAAGGTCATAGATACGTATTCTGGAACAACAGAAATAAGAAATACACAACAAGAACAATACAGCAAATAAAAGCGTTTAGATTAAAACCAGAAATAACCACTACAGCATCTAAGTCAGAAATCAACACACAGAAGCAAAATAAGCCATCATAATGGCCTTCTTCGCATAGAAGATGTTAAGCAAAATTTTTTTGCCAGAAATTTTATATACTTAGTCTAACTACTTAACTATATGAGAGTTCATCATATTGCTATATCAGTAAAAGATTCAGAAAAATCTGCAAAATTCTATAAGGATAATTTTGAATTTGAAGAAATTAATAGATTCACAAAACCAGGCTGGGAAGGTAGTGCTATAATTCTTAAATTAAATAATTTACAATTTGAAATTTTTCAGTTCCAAAATCCTATTGAGAAACAAGATGATTTATCAAATCTAAAAGTAATTGGATTAAAACATATAGGCATACAAGTAGAAAGTGTCAAAGAAAAATATGATAAACTGAAAAATAAAGATATTGATATTGATGAACCAAAAAAGGGCACTACTTGTTCTTGGTATTGTTTTCTAAGAGATCCTGATGGCATACCTATAGAATTGTATGAACCAATGTAATTTCTGGCAAAAAAACTCAAGCCACTCACTGCGTTCGGGTTGCTTAACAAACGCTAAGAAATTCGCTACGCTCATCCCGATTGACTTCGTCAACCGTTCTTAGCTAAAATGTTAGTTTCAATAGAAAGAAGTGCCTTAATAGTAGAAAGGGAAAAATCAAAAAAATTATTTATATGTTCTTTGCTGTACAAATTCTATATCTTTTTTTACTCGTTCAATTGTATCAGCAATGTTTACAGTTTGACCATCAAGTTCGTAGAATCCAGACCAACCTCTTTCAAAAGTTAATTTAGAACCGTCAATATGAAAGTGATATGGAGTATGACCATCATCATTATCAATATATTCTCTCTCTGCTTCAGTTGTCGCATCAAGAAGTAAATTTTTGAATGCTTCATTTCTCTTTCTCCAATTATCTCCACTTGGTCTTGCTGAAGATTTTATTCTGTTCTGGACAAAATTTATATCACTATATAATTGATCTTTAGAATCTGGAAGTTTTAAAGTAACACCATCAAGTTCGTAGAATCCAGACCAACCTCTTTCAAAAGTTAATTTAGAACCATCAACATGAAAGTGATATGGAGTATGACCATCATCATTATCAATATATTCTCTCTGTGCTTCGGTGGTTTCTTCTAAAAGCAAACTTTTAAATTGATCATTTCTAACTCTCCACGCAGGTCTTTGTCCTTCTAATTGTTCGTCTAAACTCATATATTATGAATAAACAAGCTCATATATAAATGTTTCGGCTTTGTAGCCCCTTTTCAGTGAATACTTACTTTTTCCTTAAAGTTTTTTACATATTGGGCTTCGCCCTCGACAAAGCATTTCTTTCAACTCTGCAAACGCAGTTTTCCCACACTTCGCATGGAAAAAAAAACTAACAAACGATAAATAGTTCGGCTTCGCCTCTCCCAAATTGATTTTTGCGGGATGCCTCAAAAATCAACTTTATTTATCTTCATGTTAAGTTTAATAAAATTTGAGTTCCTTTTAAATAAATAGTGTGAGGGGGCATACGCCTACGAACACTTGACTTTCTCTTCGAGAAAAATAATATTTTAGATAAATCTCAACAGTCTAAATATCAGTTTTTAAAGATTTATTTAAATTTAAAGCCAATTCAAGAATATCATTATTTCTAGCAATCTTATTAATCCATTCATCTGGTATTTTTTCAAACCCATAATAAATTCCTGCTAATCCCCCTGCTACTGCTCCAGTAGTATCCGTATCTCCTCCAAGATTAACAGCTGTCAATACAGTTTCTTTAAATGAGACATTATTAAGAAAACACCAGAAAGAAGCTTCCAATGTATCTATAACATAACCACTTGAATTTATTTCATTTTTATGAAAAGATGCGATATCATTATTCAAAATCCTATTAAAAAAAATTAATTCCTGCTTTTCATTACTAAAAAAATCAAAAATATTTTTTTTCATATCTTCATATGCTTCTTTTTTGTTTTTTCCTTTTAATAAATTAATTAAGATTTCTACATAAATACAACAAGATATTATTGATCTTATATGACCGTGCGTAATTGCAGAAACTTGAGAAACAATTTTAAATTTCTTTTTAGCATCAAAATCTTTGACATAAAAAGCTATAGGTAAAATTCTCATTAAAGAACCATTACCATTATTATCTTCTTCTATTCCACCTGCCATATAGGGATGTTCTATATTCTTAACATTTTCCAATGCTAATCTTGTTGTAATTCCAATATCAAAAACCTTACCATGAGCTGTCCAATAATTTTTAAATAACCATTGTAAAAATTTATCTGCAATGTCATAGATATCATAACCATTACATAGACTATCGGCTAAGCAAAGAGTCATAGAACTATCATCTGACCAAGTTCCAGGAGGTTGATTATGAGTTCCAAAACCAATCATTCTATCAATTGGAGCATATTTTAATTTTTCTCTGCTTACAAATTCAACTGGAACTCCAAGTGCATCACCTATACAAACTCCAAATAAGCCTCCTTTTATTTTGTCATTCATATCAAAACCTCAAAAAAGATTATTAAAGATATAATCAATAACACTAATGGCAGCAAATGATAGATTGTTTTAACAATTGCTAACAAAAATACTTTAATGTTCATACACATACTCAATGGTTTTTTATTAATGTATTTAGATATTTTATTATATTCTTGCGTTGATTTTCTAAAATTTTTAATAAACTTAAAATCTTCTTTTATTAGCGAAAAATAAACTCTACAATTATTTTTTAAATTAGCCGGAAAATTATTATAATGCTCTATTATCTTAAGTTTAATTGGTATATTTTTACCCAATATCCTCCCATAAATAAATCTAAAAATAAAGACCTTATCAAAATTAAAATTCATATCCTGTATATTTCTTTCATTATCAGAATAAGATACTATCTCATGAAGAATGTAATAATTTCTTTTCTTTCTAAATTTAGCTATGTAAAACAAAATACCTGTCCAGGATCTATGAAAATATAATTTATCATTTTCATAATTAATATTCCATTTTTCATCCATACTCCCGGCATGATATCCCTTTATAATTTTATTAAACTCACTACTGCTAAATTTATGACTAACATAATGGCTTATAAAATATCTAGGTATCTTACTTAATTTTGATTCTATATTATTATTTTTCATTTTTATGCTAAATTATTAATATTAATAGAATCACCAATCTTTACTTTTAATGAATATAATTGAGGTGGTCGATATGGTGCATCCTTCATTATTGATTCTGTTTTTAAAATATCAATAGATAAGATTTTCTTCCTAAAATTTCTTTTATCAATTTCCTTATCAAATACAATTTCATATAGTCTTTGCAATTCACCTAATGAAAATCTACTATGCAACAAGGAAAATGCAATAGTCGTATACTCAAATTTCCATTTTAATCTTTTAACTGCATAATTCAGTATCTTTTTATGATCAAATGCTAGTGTCGGAAGATTACTTATTCTAAACCAGTTCACATCAGATGCATCTGTGGAGGCTTTCAATTTAATATCTTTTGAGTTAATCAAAGCCATATAGGATACTGTAATAACTCTTCCTCGAGGATCACGTCCTACATTGCCAAAAGTATATAACTGTTCAAGATAGACCTTATTAACTCCAGTCTCTTCTTCTAATTCACGCAAAGCTGATTCTTCAAGTGATTCATTCATTTTAATAAATCCACCTGGTAATGCCCAAGATTCTTTGAAAGGTACAATCCCTCTTTTGATTAATAAGGTTTGCAAAGATCTTTCTTTGATTGTAAATATTACTAAATCTACTGCAACAGATGGCTGCTCAAAGTCATCTAACTTTACCAATGGATAACCTTGCTTATATTGATTATTTTTCATACTAATAGTGTACTATTTACACTATATATAAATATTTTGGTTTTATTATAACTATATTCTAGCTATTTATTTATCGCTCCTCTTTTAAAAACAAATACCCCCCTAACCCTTCGGACATTTACACTCCCTTCAGTCGAATTAATTGGAACTCAAACTCTACAAAACTTAACAAACGCTATCTAGTTCGCTAATGCTCTCCCCGATTCAAAATTTGTGTGATGCCTCAAATTTTAAACCGTAGATAGCTCAATTGTTAAGTTCAATAATTTTTTGGGCTAGAAAGTAAAGGGTTTGAGCAAATTTCTG
>CAYZMD010000088.1:0-6258 GCA_964479425.1 uncultured Methanosarcinales archaeon
TTTACATGGCACAATCTATTTTGGGTGGGAGTTTAAGACTTTTGTCCCACAGTCGCCAAAAGAGAAAAATATTTATATTAGCTTTACAATTATATTATTGTAATAAAGTATAGAGGATTTTGATAAACCCTATATAGCGAACTCTGATATATAAATAAATCATTAAAAAACTAAAATTTTAGAGGTTAATCAAAGTCCTCTATATTAAAAAATAAGAGGTGAATTAGATGGAGAGGTATAATCTTATGGGGTCAGTTACTGGTGGATAATTTTTTTTTAATTTCCCTTAGATTTTAATATGAATGTTAAATAAAACAAAGAATAAAGTTGCTGAATTAATAAAAACATATGTTTCTTATTTATCTATTATAATCATTATTATTGGTTTAAGTTTAAAATATAGTTTGCCATCATTTTTTCCAATACTTCTTAAATTTGATATTGAATATTTTGGATCTATTTTCATTGAATTTGGATTTATTTTGTTTATTGGTAATTGGTTGATTGATAAATATAAAGAAGAAGTTAATAGGAAATTATTTTCAAATATTATTGATCAAAAAATAGGGTTAAAGGGTACATCTCTATTAACAGAATTGGTTAATTTAATTCATCCTTTTTCATATAATTCAGAGCTATATTCAATTGAATCTCATATAAAAAAGAATGAAACTAAAAAGTATGATATTATCCAGAAGATGACAACGAAAATACGACCCAAACAAGATAATGTTTATTATTCTTTTGGACATAATTCTACAGGAGAAGATAGTCCTAGAATATTAAAAATAATATTCAACAGTAAAAATTTGATATTATCTAAAGATATTAGGAAAAAAGAAGCAAAATCATATATTGGTGCTGGAACTACTTATGAAATTGTAAAACCACTTAAAAAAGGAAAATTGTATACTATTGAAATTACTACACTTTATCCTTGTTGTATGAGTGATCTAGGTGACGGTATCGAATACGATTTTCATGAATATAAATATTATGCGTTTACTGAAAAAACCAAAATTAGAAATAAATATGACTTTGATAATTTTAAAGAATATGAATTTAAAGCTGAAAAAACTTTCTTGAATATTCCTGATGTGATAGAAATTCCTTGTAAAGTTGATTTAAAAACAAAAGAGGTTATAATTGAATCAGGAAATCTTAAAAATGGAGATAATATTTTGATTACTTATATGAAAAAACCTAATCCAGAAAAAGATATAAAGAAAAGGGAGAAAAAGCGAAGATGACTGTCCCTTACAATCGACATGATCCTAACAAGAAAGGTGTTAAATTTGTTGCCATAAAATTAGGCAATAATCCTTTTGTTTATTCTACCTATACTAGTGATAATTATTCTAAAAGTTTAGCTGAAGGTGATGAGTTTGAAATTTTACCGATTAATGAAGCGTTAATAAAATATAATTTTAAATATGATAAAAATTTAGATGATAGAATTTTAACATCTCAACCAATATTTGTAGAGATGAATGATATAGCGATTTTCTTAAGGAAGAATATTTAGTTGATTTAATGGGTTATTGAAATATACTGAGTATTATGTTTTTGAATTAACTCAATCCTAACATTTAAATATCAGATATATTATAAAGTATATAATTAAAAGAGGTGTACTTAATGAAAGCATATTCAAAAACATATTCTAAAAACGATCCTAAAGCAAAAAAACTAATTTTATGGTTCAAAAATTTAACTATTGGCGACGTTCCTTTTGTGGGGGGTAAAAACGCATCACTAGGCGAAATGTATAGAGAATTAACAGGTAGAGGCGTCAATATTCCAAATGGATATGCTGTTAGTGCTTATGCCTATAGAGATTTTATGGAATCAACTGGCACTATGGATAAAATAAAAGCCGTTCTAAAAGATCTAAACACTAAAAATTTAAAAAACTTACAAGTTAGAGGAGATAAAGTAAGAAAAATAATTATTAACGCAAAATTCCCTGAAGATTTGAACATAGCTATCAAAAAAGCATACAAAGAAATGGAAAAAATGTATGGCAAGAATTGCGATGTTGCTGTAAGAAGTAGCGCGACGGCAGAAGATTTGCCTGATGCAAGTTTTGCAGGTCAACAAGAAACTTATCTAAATATTAGAGGAAATAACGCATTACTAATAGCTTGTAAAAAATGTTTTGCAAGTCTATTTACAAACAGAGCAATTTCATATAGAGAAGATAAGCACTTTGATCATTTCAATATTGCTTTATCTATCGGCGTTCAAAAAATGGTTAGAAGCGATAAAGCTTGTTCTGGAGTAATGTTTTCAATTGATACAGAATCAGGATTTAAGGACGCAGCTTTCATTACAGGTGCTTACGGTCTTGGAGAAAACGTAGTTCAAGGAGCAGTTAATCCCGACGAATATTATGTTCATAAACCAACTTTAAAACAAGGCTTTAAACCAATCATCGAAAAAACTTTAGGAAGAAAAGCTCTTCGTATGATTTACAATACTAAAGGAAAAAATCCTGTAAAAAACATTCCAGTTTCAGAAGCAGATAGAAAGAAATTTGTATTAACTGATGATGAAATTTTAACACTAGCTAAGTGGGTAACAATCATTGAGGAACATTATACTAAAAAAAGAAAAACATACACTCCAATGGATACAGAATGGGCTAAAGACGGTACAACTGGTAAATTGTTCATAGTTCAAGCAAGGCCAGAGACAGTAATGTCTCAAAGAAATGTTAATGTTTTAGAGGATTACGTCCTACAAAAGAAAGGTCAAGTTTTAGTGAAAGGAAAAAGCGTTGGAGCAAGAATAGGCGCTGGAAAAGTTAATGTAATCAAATCCACAGCAAATATTGACAAGTTCAAAAAAGGAGAGGTTCTAGTCACTGAAATGACGGATCCAGATTGGGAGCCAATCATGAAGATTGCTTCAGCAATTGTTACAAATAGAGGCGGAAGAACTTGTCATGCTGCAATTATTAGTAGAGAATTAGGAATACCATGCGTTGTTGGAACTATGAATGGTAGTGATTTATTAAAAAATGGAGAAGCTGTAACGGTTAGTTGTGCTGAAGGCGAAGAGGGTTTTATTTACAAAGGTAAACTTCCATTTAAGATTCAAAAAACAAATTTGAAAAAATTAAAAAGACCAAAAACAAAAGTTATGATGAATTTAGCAAACCCAGAATCAGCGTTTGAATATTCATTCATTCCAAACGATGGTGTTGGTCTAGCGAGAATGGAATTTGTTATTAACGAATCTATTAAAATCCATCCAAGGGCTTTAATTCATTTCGATAAATTAAAAGACAAAAAAGCTAAAGCAAAAATTGCCGATATTACTTATGGCTATAAAGATAAAAAACAATTCTTTATTGATAAATTGGCTGAAGGTATTGGAAAGCTCGGCGCTGCTTTTTATCCAAAAGATGTAATTGTTAGGATGAGTGATTTTAAATCAAACGAATATGCTAATTTAATTGGTGGTAGAGAATTTGAACCAATTGAAAGTAATCCAATGATTGGATGGCGAGGAGCATCTCGTTATTATGACGATAATTATAAGGATGGTTTTGCACTTGAATGTAAGGCAATGAAGAAAGTAAGGGACGAAATGGGCCTTACTAATGTAAAATTAATGATTCCATTTTGTAGAACTATAGAAGAAGGAAAATTAGTTCAAAAAGAAATGGCAAAGTATGGATTAAAAAGAGGCAAAAACAAATTACAACTTTATGTAATGTGTGAAATCCCTTCTAACGTAATTTTAGCTGACGAATTCAGTAAAATCTTTGATGGCTTTTCAATCGGAAGTAATGACTTAACACAATTAACTCTTGGTGTTGATAGAGATTCGGAACTTGTTGCGCATATTTATGACGAAAATAATATGGCTGTTAAAAAAATGATTGCTCTTGTTATTTCAAAAGCTAAAAAGAACAAGAAAAAGATTGGTATTTGTGGCCAAGCTCCGTCGGATTTTCCTGAATTTGCACAGTTTTTAGTAACGCAAGGAATAGATTCTATTTCATTGAATCCTGATACTGTATTAAAAACAACATTAAAAATCTTAGAACAGGAGAAGAAGTTGAGGAAATGAAATTAACTGCTGCAGTAATTAAGAAAACACAAATTTTTGTAAAAAAGATTTATGAGAAAGCGGAGAAAGCCCATAGCTGGGAGAATCATGTCAGATTTGTAGTTAATAGAGCTAAGTATATTGCAAAAAAGGAAAAGATGAATGTTTCTGTTGTAGAAATGGGCGCATTATTTCATGACGTTGGATATCTTAATATCAGAAATGATATAAAAAAAATGATTTCTGGTGATCACGCAACACCTTCTTCAAAAAAAGCAGAGAAATTTATGAAATCTTTAAAACTCGATGACGATGTAATTTTACATGTTTTAGATACGATAAAATATCATAGTGGGAAAAATATTGTGAATGCAAAAACAAGAGAAGCTTTAGCAGTATATGACGCTGATAAATTAGATGCTATGGGACCAAAAGGATTTGTTAGATGTAACTTTTGGGACTTGCATTACGAAACACCTAATGCAAATTTTGAAGAAATATTCAATCAATCTATTGAAACTAGCAAAAAAAGAATAAAAAGAGTAAAAACAAAAACAGGTAAACAGCTAGCAAAGAAATATCACAATTATCTAAAAGAATTCATTAAAGGCTATAAGGAAATGAATGGGGATATATGATTTTATTAATTCTAAGAGAACTTTGAATATTTTAGAAAAAGATTTACAGGGTTAATCAAAGATTTTGTCGAATTTCCAATGCAACTGTTTTTAGTTCAGAGTGAGGAGTATCTTCTCTACTGCCTGGCCTATAAATAAACTTTCTTGGTTCATATTCATATATTCCATTATCATTTTCTTTTCTAGGTACTATATGCAAATGAAAATGTAAAACAGTTTGACCCGCAACCCTATCCTCATTCCATGCAATATTAAATACTTTAGCATCATAAGTTTTTGTTAATGCTTTTTTATTTTTCTGCCATGACTACTGCAAATATATTTTTTCTATACGCTTCTACCAGATTTTTATACCCGACAGTTTCTAATTCATTTAATGCATCATCTAATCTCATAATTATATTTTCGTTCATATCTCTTAGACAATGACGAGTCCATTGATTGACGAGTTCCTGATTAGCTAAATCTTTTAATTTTCGAAAACAATTAATATGGGATTTAAAATCTTTTTTTTGTAATGTAGTATTGTCTCTAACATATTTATCCGCATTCACAAAAAGTCCGCCCGTTGTTGTTATTCTGAATGCTTCAGAGATATAATTAGATCTTGTGTTTTTGGTAAAACCGTGAAGCAACAATCCTGACGCAAAGCAATCGACTGTTTGGTTAGGAATTGATTTTAAATATTCCAAAGCATCACAGCAAATATATTGTAATTTCTGCCCACATCTCTCTTTAGCTCGTTTTATCATTGATTTATCATTATCGATGAGAGTTATATCTGCATTTGGCAATTTTTTCATGATTGCTAAGCTAGTTAATCCACTACCACATCCAACATCTATTATCTTAATATTTGAATTTTTAAAATGTTTTAAAATTTGACCAGCTAGTTGGTCTTGTAATTTATCATAAGACGGGATTACGATTCTTAACATATCATATTCTGAAAGCATATTAGGGGTATATCTTTTTGTATTCATTGTTATCCTCTAATACTTTATTCCAAATTTTAATCCCAAATAATCTTTTTTTAGGTGTTTTAATTGTCCTTTTAATTTTGCTTCTATTCCCAGAAAGATATTTTTAGTCACTTTGTAATCAATGCCTGGAATTAATTTTACAGTTCTATTTTCTAAATTATAAGACCCTATAAAATCATAAAAGACTTTATTTGTATCCAAGAATGTTTTGGTTGACAGTATTTTTTCTTTTGGAAAATATCTTATGTCTGATTTGAAAAAGCTTTTTTTTGTTGGCTTGGCTATAATCCTTCCAACTAAACCTAAAGCATTTTTAGGATCTTTTCCTGTTAAACTATAATGTTTTCCAGCAATACCCAAAGATATATTTTTATATTCAAAAGGCAATATTTGAATTCTTGCTTTGTTATAATCTTTTCCATTTTGATATTCATTCAAAAAAACCAGATCAGATTTTAATTGTGGAATTTTAAGTAAAATTTCAGTTCTTGAAATAGGTTTCTTTTTTTCAGAAACCACTTCTGTCTGTATAATGTTTGCTTTTATAGTAGGTTTTGGCTTTTGAGCGTTTATACTAT
>CAYZMD010000089.1:0-6228 GCA_964479425.1 uncultured Methanosarcinales archaeon
CTAAAATGCCCGGTTATACATTGAGCTATATTATCTAGAAATGGATTGTCTTTAACAGGAGGATGATCTCTATATTTTTTCCCTGCTAATATATCTGTACATAATTTTATTTCCCAATTCTTAGTTGTTTTATTTTTAGCTATACTTTCTTCACTGAGTTGTATTATTCCGTTTAGTAAATTGTGTTTATCTGACGATACGTTAAGTTGAAAATATTGATTTAAAATTATATCATTCATATGTTTGGCAGTATGACTCGTCGGAATTTCTTTTTTTGATGATGATAAAATGCTTTTTACGACATCAACTAGATCGCTATCAATCAAAATCAACACCTATTCTCTCTACTAAAGAAGATTTATATGATAAATCAAGAGCAATGGCACTTCCATAATATTGGGGATTAAGTATTTTTCTTAATTCCGAAATCATTAATGCAGATGCAACTTGATTTCCCATACTTACACTTCCAGAGACAGTTCCAGAGCAACTTCTCCCTTGCATAAAATATTCAAAGTCACTTGTATTATTTTTTCTTTGCTCTCTTACCAAATCACGCCATTTAGAATCGATGATTGATTGATCTAAATCTATAGAATTAAATAGATTCTCAATTGTTAAATCTCTTTGTTTAGGATTATAAATATATACTTTTGACCTTGTTGGATCAGCTCCACTACCTGCATCAATATAAGGAATTTTAAGCTCATAAGCAAAATTTGCAGCTGTTTTTCTTGCTGACTTTCTATCAAAGCATCCTAATATTGCATCATATTCTTTGTTCTTAATCCATTCCTTATCAATTAACACAAGGTTATTAACTTTTTTTACAATATCATCAGGCAGGTAATTTCCTAAGTATCCAATGTTCGCACTACTACGTATACTGTCATTGATAGTTTTTATACTCCTTGATAGTACTCTTGATTTAAATTTTCCTTCTGAGTTATAAGCTAAATATTGTCTTATAATATTGTGATTTTCAAATTTATCAAAATCGACAAAGTCTATTTTACAATCTGAAAAATTACTTAACATTAATGTTGAAAAATTACCAAGCGCACCACAACCTAAAACAAGTATTTTTTTATCAAAGACATTAAATTCATATAAATTGTTTGTATCTATTTTGGTTCTTCCAAGTCTCTCATTAATATTATTTCCTAATAGATTGTGATATAATGTTTTATTAAGAAGTATTTCGGTTCTTATATTATTTGCATATAAGATTTTATTCATTTTACTATTCTCATATATCCAAATCGGCCTATTAAATTTCTTTATATTCTTTTTAAATAAATATTTTCTTGCCTCTTCGACTGTAATCCCAGCTAATAAATTGCTAATAATTACTCCAGGTGTTTTATTGTTGAACTCTTTGTTAAAAGCCTTACAGTTTGGATTATAATCCTTATGAAAAAAATCAATTTCTCCACTATTCGTGTCTGCATTAACACGAAAATATGCGATGTTTTTATTTTTAGCAAACTTATAACTTTGATGATTAAGATAATCTTTATTTGAACAGTCTAAAGTACATACCCTAACTACTTCTATGATAATCTTTGGATGGAGAACAATGGACACAAGCGCAGGCGAATGCTTAGAAAAGAGCTGTCCTAGCTGTAAAGGCGATTTAAATTTAAGAAGAATGAAAAGATGGTTTACTCTATATTTTATTCCTGTATTGCCTTTAAAGACACTCGAAACTTTTTACAAATGTAAAGAATGTTCTAAAACATATAAAGAAGAAATTAAAGAGATGTTAGAGAAAGGTCAAACAGAATTCAAAGATAAGGCTTCTAAAATAATTGCTACAACACTTGCAGCCTGCATGACACATATGGCAAAGATTGACGGTAATATTTGTAAAGAAGAATTAAAAGAAATTAATAAAATTAAAACAAAATTTCCTCAGTATAAAAAAGAGATTGAAAAGGTTATTAGTGATGTTAAAAAATCTAAAAATGATGAATATGTTTTTAATATCCTTAGGAATGCTAGAACCATATTGACTATGGATGGAATTGCAATGCTTATTGGTCAAGTTGCGCGAGTATTACTTGCTGACGGTAAAATAGATAAGAAAGAAGAAAAGTTAATGAAAGAATATTTGCTTGTCTGTGGAATACCTAGAGAAATGTATGATCAAATTATAAGTCAGGTAAAGAAGTCAATGTAGCTACTTGATAATTTTCTAATTCTTTTAATATCTTTTTATCTTTTAACATATCTTGTTTGGCAATATAGATATACATTTTTTTACCGAACTTTTCTACTTCAGTATATAATTTCTTTTGCATATCTAACGGATATGATGCTTCTGTCGGGTCAAATACATAGACAATAACGTCAGCTAAATGTTTTAATGCAAGATAAGCTTGCTTCTCATGAACATTCATTGTAGAGAATCTATTTAATGTTCCTGGAGTATCTACAAACTGAATTCTTTTCTTGCCATCATCATAATAGCCCATGTTTATACCTTTAGTTGTAAAAGCATAATTCTTAATTTCAGCTTTTGCTCCAGTAACTTTTGATAGTAAAGTTGTTTTACCAACATTAGGAAATCCTGCAATTGCAATTGTTCTAAGCTTAGTTTTTACTACTGGAAACTTTCTTAATTCTCGTCTTGCATTATCAATATTAATAAAATCTGTTTTAATTTGTTTTAATAAACTACTTATTCTTCCATAATATTCTTTTCTATGTTTATTCATATCAAAGCTTCTTTTTGAATTCTGTATTTTTCTACTATATACTCTTTTGAATTCTGTTATTTTTTTTACTGCCCAATTAAGAGCACCCATACTTTTCTTTAATAATCCGTAATCAAGACTAATTTTTACTAGTTCTTTATAGAATTCATTAAGTTCTTCAACCATTGGGAATCTACAAACTATTTTGTTTAAATCATCACAAAGAACGTCTGCAATAATATTGATTTTTAATACTTCAATCCTTCTAGATTTTACAACTCTATCTTCTTTTGATTTTATTTCTCTTACAATTTCCGCTCTTTTTTGAGCTCGAGATATAGCTTTATCTAGATAAAACTGAAAATCTTCTATTTTTGATATATCGCAAAATCCCATAGTTAGTTTGCTTTGGTGAACATTTATAAATGTATCTGATGGAAAAGTTTATAAACCAGAAAATAATATTTATGCTAAAGGGGGAAAACACATGTTTAATATGCTTTGGAATATACGAATGAGTCTTTTATTCAGTGAAAAGAATAAGCTAGATCAGAAGTTTATGCAAAATATGCAGCATATTAGAAATCTACAACCTTTACATTCTAATGATGAATCAATCGCAACGTATAGTAATGAATTGAAAAATATCATGTTAAAACAGAATGAGTTCTTAGAACATACTAAATTAATAACAGAGCAAGCAGTAAACAATCCAAATATGTTAGTTAGTTATTATCAAATAATGCAAGAATATAATGAGTTTGTTCAGGGAATGGAAAATACTATTGCAATTCTAGAGGATTTTGAATTAACATCTGCAGAGAATCCACTACTTGAAAAAATGCATCATAATATCCATACATTAAGAAGCATGATAGATATAAATCATATGTTAATCAAGAAAATGGCAACAAGATGTGAAAGAATAGATATTAACGCAGAAACAATACAAAGTACAAATCATATAGTTAATAATAATACAAGACATGCTTTTCCTAAATGATTAGAATTCTTTAAAGATAGGTTTTTTGTTTGTTAAGTTCAATTTGTTTCCTGCTTATTTCTAAATAACGCTTACGCTAAAATCTAAGAACTATAAGTTGGAATCTTAATCTCTTTTGTAAAACTAAATAAGGATTAAGAGTCACTGGACTATTCCAAGCGATGTCCAATCATATTATAATTGTACCTTTGAATTGGATCTTTAGGACTGACTAATAATGCTCTTTCTTCGGCTTTTCTTCTAGTATCTTCTCCTGCAAATTTATCACAAACTTCTTCGGCAAATAAAATCCCTGATTGTGTAAGTCTTAAATTTTCTGGTGATGATTCCAAAAGTCCTACTTCGCATAATCTTTGAATAACTAGTGAATATTCACTATCTACACTAAAACCATATTTTTCTTCTATTTTTCTTTTATCTAATCCTCTTGAAAACAATTTAAACATAACTTCTCTTTCAAATAATTGTTTCTGCGATAATTTTAATGCTCGCCAAACTGGACTTTCTGAATTTTCAATTCTTTTGTTATAATCTTCAATAGTACAAGTATTAAAATATTGATAACCATTTACAAAACCAAAAGAACTCACTCCAATACCTAATAGTCCTGTTTCATCTAATGTTTCAAACTTGTTTAGCTGTTGTTGATGCATTGTATCTGAAGATCTATTGAAGTAATGTATTGGAGCATGACTATAACCTGCTTCTTGAAATTTTAACATTGCTAACATATACATCTCAGCTCTTTCTTTAACAGACGGGAATTTATCAGGATTATCAACATACTCCTTCCAGTTTGGTTGTGCATCTTTAAACATTAATGGAAAAGTCATTATACTATCAACTTCTTTTTCAATAAGTTTTTCAAGAGTATTATTCCATGTTTCTAATGTCTGATTTGGAACACCAATCATCATATCTGTAGCTATCTGTGGTTTTGGATTTAAACTTTTTAAATAATCAATCAAATTTAACATATCCTTAGCTGTGTGTTTTCTACCTTGACATAATAAAGCAGAGTCGTTCAGTTCTACCCCTCCAATACTAAATCTATTTACTCCATTTTGAAGCATTGTTTCAACTTTTAATTCAAAATTAGGATCTCTTATCAAAGCAGGATTCATATCCATAGAAAATATAATATCTGTCGGAATTTCAAAATTCCTTCTAATATGCTGAATTAAATCAGAAATTTGTTTTGGCTTCATAAGACTTGGAGTTCCTCCTCCAATGTAAACTGATCTTGCTTTTACTCTTCCAAGTCTTTCTTGGTTCATAGAAATATCTTTTTTCAAATTAGTCAAATATTTTTCGACTGCTTCATCATCTATTCTTGTACTATAGAAATGACAATAATTACATTTGCTCTCACAAAATGGGAAATGAAAATAAAAATCAAATTCACTTTGCTTATTTTCTTGAAAAATATCAATCCCTTTTTCTTTCACGTCTTCAAAGACAGTCAACGGAGGATAATTTCCTAAAATATAATATTTTTTTAGATCTCTTTCTATTCCTGCTTTTTTAATTTCTTTAAAGTCAATCTTTTTAACTTTTTCTTTTACATTTTTAGTTGTTTGTTTCATCATTGGATAGTTAATACTTGTAGGTAAATTAAACTTTCACCGACGTTTTTAAAATAAACGACAATATTTATAAAGAATAAGTCATTATTTGTTAATATGTCCAAAATTAAGCTAGATTTGAAAGATAAAAAGATTCTCTTAGCGCTAGATATGGACGGAAGAAAACCAGATACACAAGTAGCTAAAATTGTAGGTTTATCAAAACAAATTACTAATTATCGTATTAAAAGACTAGAAAAGCAACAAATTATCCAATCATACTATCCTGTCATTGATCATTCCAAATTAGGTCTAAAACTTTATCGTATCGCTCTTAAATTGGAGAATGCAACTAAAGGGAAAGAAGAAGAAATTCTAAACTATCTCAAAAAACATGCCAGCTGGATAACTTCTGTTTTAGGAATTTGGGATATCTCTATGGGGTTATATGTAAAAGATGAATATGACTTCATGGACTTTTGGAATAAGTTTTATGAAAAGTATGGTTCTTATATTGAAAAAAGATGGGTTTCTTTAATGACCCAATTTTGGAATTTTGAAAGATCATTTCTTTTGCCTAAGAATAAAAATAGAACAAAACAATTCATTTTAGGAGAAAAGCCAGAGCTAATTAAGATAGATAGCATTGATGAAAAAATAATGTTAGAACTGACTAAGAACGCAAGACAAACAACTCTTGAGATAGCAAAAAAGATTAAACAAACTGAAAGAATTGTTAGATATAGATTAAAAAGACTTGAAAATCAAAAAGTAATCTTAGGTTATAGACCATTTCTAAATACAAATGTATTGGATTTAAAATATTTCAAGATTTATGTTCAACTCAAAGATGCAAAAGCTCAAGATATTAAAAAAATTAGAGCATACATAACAAATAATCCAAATGTTGCTTATAGCACAGAAGCGCTTGGAGGTTATGATTTTGAACTAATTTTTTTAA
>CAYZMD010000090.1:0-6187 GCA_964479425.1 uncultured Methanosarcinales archaeon
AAATTAAGATATACAAATTATGAACGTATAGAACTAAAGCCTTTACTTGTGAAAAAGAAGAATAATCATACAGAGGAATTTAGTAAAGAAAAATTAGAGCAAGGTATAAGAAAAGCAACTGAAAAAAGACCTATACCTGAAGAAAAGATTAAAGAATTATTAAAAAAGGTAGAACGTCAGTTAAGGCAATTAAAGAAAAGAAGTATTGCAACAAGATTAATAGGAAAATTAGTTATGCATGAATTAAAAGACTTAGATCCTGTTGCATACATAAGATTTGCTAGTGTATATCAAAATTTTAGAAGCGCAAGAGCGTTTGAATCAGAACTTAAAAAATTGGGGGATAAGAAATGAGCACCAGACCAAATTGGAATGAATATTTTATTAATATCACAAAGGAAGTTTCAAAAAGAAGTAATTGTATGTCAACAAGTATTGGTGCAATTATTGTTAAAGATGGAAGAATTTTATCTTCAGGTTATAATGGAGCTCCTAGAAAAACTCAAGATTGTTATGAAAGAGGACATTGTCTTAGAAGAAAGATGAATATCCCCTCAGGTCACAGATATGAATTATGCAGAAGTGTTCATGCAGAACAAAACGCAATAATTAATGCTGCAAGAGCAGGTTCAAGTGTTTTAGGTTCAACAATGTATATGTATGGAGTAAAAAAATTTAATGCTCCAGAAGCACTTATTGATGCTATTCCATGCTTTATTTGTAAAAAAATGGTAATTAACGCAGGCATTTCAAAAGTTGTTGGTATGATGAAAAATGGTACAATTAGAGAATTTAATGTTGAACAATGGGTTAACGATTGGAAGTCTGGCGATATGACAGCAGATATGGATTTATACGATACTGATTATTCGGAGGCAAAGAAAGATGATAACTAAGGAAATGATGATAGGTGAGATTGCAGAAAAATATCCAAAGACAGTCAAGGTTCTTTTCAATAACGGACTACACTGCATTGGTTGTCACGTTGCAGGTCACGAAAGTTTAGAACAAGGTTGTAAAGCTCATGGACTGGACGACGCTACAATTGAAAAAATGGTCAAAGAAATGAATGAACTTTTAGATAATGAATAAATGAAATAAAGAAAAAATAAAAAAATATTTATTTAGGTAAATCTTTTTTTATCTCTGAAATCGCTCCAGAAAAGTTATCAATAGGAGAAGTAGTTAAATTCAATATAATCATTTCATCATGGTGTTGTCTTGCTCTTTCAGTATATTTATTGAATCTTATATCTTCTTTTTTGCTTTCATCAGCTTCTTGTTTTCGAAAATTGTCATTGTATATTTTACTTCTTTCATCGGAAGTACTCACTGTAGCTATTTGACCTGAAACAAACAATCCTAAATCATTGCTAACGTATTTTATTATATTCTTCTTTCCTTCAGAATCTTTTTTTAGAAAATATAATGAAATTTCTTGACCTTTAATCTCTACAAGTTTTAGTGTCTTCCAATCTACATGTTTATCATCAAAACATTTTCTTGATATATCTGAATATACTCGTTTACTTTCGTAAAGTTTATCCATATAAGGTTGATTGAACATGTCTTTGAACTGTTCTATCTCATTTGTTGATATTCTAAACGTTCTATCTATAATTATTTCATTAACTTTTGTGCTATTGTCAGAAAATTGTTCATCGATTTTTCTATCTAAATCTGAACCCCATTGTGTACCTAATACCGGACTTACTAACTGCGTTGCTATAATAGCATAAGTTGTAAGTTTACCCTTGTGCTCTTTTACGAAATCTAAAGCATTAGGTACATATTTTGCTGCTTTCTCATATAAGTTTTGAACTTTTTTCATAAACATTTGATTATCACCTTATTTAGGCCTTATATGTGTAGATTGCTTATAAATATAACGGAAAAGTAGTCCCTTATTAGTTACAAATAAAAACAATTTTTAATCAGAATTTTAGAAATATTTGAATATCTTCTCAAACAAACTTATACTGACCAACATACTCTTTAAAACAAAATTTACAGATTGCTTCTATTTTTCCTTTTATCGCATTTTTTAATGCAGAGATATAATCGCTTCTTTTTTTATTATGTATCGCTATTGGCATTAATCCTTTATTCATAAGTAACCAATTTATCAATAGTCTACCAACTCTCCCATTCCCATCAACAAATGGGTGTATAGTCTCGAATTGTACATGCGATTGAAAAGCCACTTCAAAATTATCAATTTTTTTGAATGCTTTTTTTATCCATTTAAGCAAATCTCTCATTCTTTCTTCTACAAATAAAAAAGAAGTTGTATATTCATTATCTACATAATTTTGTACTTTTTTATATTTCCCAAGAGTTTCTTCTTCGATATTTAAATTTACAAATTCATGTAATTTAAACAAGTCTTCATGTGTTGGAAATCTTTTATAATTTTTCTCGATATAATTCCATGCTTTTAGCATATTTGATGCCATAAACAATTCTTTTTTTTTATATCCTTTCGGTGTTATGTCATTAAATAAATAGTTGAATGTATCTTTATTGGTTAATGTAGACCCCTCTATAGCGTTGCTATTAGTAATAAACGTGCTCAAGAATCTTTCTTTTTCTTTTTCTCTTGAAACTTTATCTAGTCCTTTAAGGTACTCTTTATACAAATCAGAAACAGTTTTCATCTTTTGATGATCTTGATAGGATAATTCATCATTAAAACTGTTCAAAACCCAATCTTGATTATTATGAGAAAATTTCATGCATTCAAATTCTTCTTTTGGTATTGGTCTTTTTCTTCCTATATATTTGATTGTTTTTTGGATAACTTTCTCTTTTTCTCTTATGTTTGCAACTAGATATAAATATTCATTCCCTTTAATCTTTTTAGTTACTATATGTACCATATTATAAGTTAACCACCACAGGTTTATAAATATATCGTATAAGAAGTAAAGAAAGTTAATAAAAGATAAAAGTTAACCACCACAATTAATATAAATTTTTAAATTACAATTAAAATAAAGAAAAATTCAAATCAATCCTTCAAAAGATGATAACAAGGTTGCAAAGCTCATGGACTAGACGATGCTACAATTGAAAAGATGGTCAAAGAAATGAATGAGATTTTAGATAATGAATAAATAAAATAAAAATAATAAAAAATTACATAGGAGGCATTCCCGGAGGCATACCTTGTGGCATCATAGGTGCTTCTGCTTTTCCGCCAGCAATAATATCGTCAATTCTAAGTATCATTATTGCAACTTCTGAAGCACTGCTAATTGCTTGAGTTTTAATTTTCAAAGGTTCAATTACTCCTTTTATCCATGAATCAACAACCTTTCCAGTAAATACATCAATACCAGCCCATTTTTGACCTTTATCGTGTGCAGCTTTTAATTCAGTTATTACATCAATTGGATCAAGTCCTGCATTTTCAGCTAATGTTCTTGGAATAACTTCCATGGAACCAGCAAACGCTTGTACAGCTAATTGTTCTCTGCTAGATAATGATTCAGCATATTTACGAAGACCTTTAGCTAATTCAATTTCAGGAGCGCCAGCGCCTCCAACAACTTTTCCATTTTTTAAAGCAGCTCTTAAATCGCCAATAGCATCTTCTAATGCTCTTTTAACTTCGTCAATAACATGCTCTGTTCCGCCACGAACAAGAATAGTAACAGACTTAGGATTTTTACATTCTTTAACAAAAATCATATCTTCGTCGCCAACTTTTTCTTCTTCTACAGCTCCACTCTTTCCCAAGTCATCTTCACTTAAATCATGAAGATTAGTAACAATTCGTGCACCAGTTGCTCTTGCTAATTTTTCCATATCACTTTTCTTAATTCTTCTAGCTGCAAAAATTCCTTGTTTAGCTAAGAAATGTTGTGCTAATTCGTCAATTCCTTTTTGTGTGAAAACAACATTAGCGCCTGTTGCAATAATTTTATCGACCATATTTCTAAGCATTGTTTCTTCTTGATCTAAGAATGCTTGTAATTGGTTTGGATCTGTAATGCTTATTTTTGCATCAGTTTCAGTGCTTTTTATTTCAATTGCAGAATCAATTAATGCAATTTTTGCATTTTCTACACGACTTGCCATCCCTGGATGAACTTTTTCTTTGTCAAGAATAATTCCGTTTACTAATTCTGTTTCTTCTACAGAACCGCCAACCTTTTTTTCAATTTTAATATTGTCAAGGTCAATTTTCTCTTCAGCAATTTGTCTGATAGCTTTAACTGTAATATCTGCAAGAACATCTTTATTATGTTCAGCACCTTTTCCAGTCATTGCTGTTATTGCAATTTTTCTTAATAAATCTGTATTTTCTATATCAACATCTTCAGCCATAGCGTTAACTAATTCAAGTGCTTTAGCAGCAGCTAATCTATATCCTTTTGCAATTATTGTAGGATGTACTTCTTGTTCAAGTAAATTTTCAGCATTTTTTAGAAATTCTCCTGCTAATACGACAGCAGTTGTTGTTCCATCACCAACCTCATCTTCTTGAGTTTTAGCAATTTCAACAATCATTTTTGCTGTTGGGTGTTCAATTTGCATTTCTTGTAATATTGTAACACCATCATTAGTAACAGTAACATCGCCTAAAGAATCAACAATCATTTTGTCCATTCCTTTTGGTCCTAGAGTAGTTCTTACAGTCTCAGCAACTAGCTTTGCTGCCATGATATTATTTCTTTGAGCATTCCTTCCAGTACTTCTTTGAGTTCCTTCTGGCATAATATAGATTGGTTGTATTTCTTTTGTCATAATAATCCCCCTTATATACTTCTTTTTGAAGTCTATAGTTTATATTTAAAGGTTTTGTAGAAATTCATAGCCAATTTTTCTAACATCTCTAAGCTCATTTAGTGTGTGTGCATCACTATTTACAATAATTTGGTCAGCTTTTTCTAATAGAATTTTTTGATGTTTTTTGTTTGTTTTGCCATTTACATGATTTGCGCAATTAAATTCCAACGGAATTTTAAATTTATTAGCAACTTTGATGATTTTTTCCATATCAATAAATTCAGCAAGTTGTGTTGAATCTAAATGACAAATAAATTTTATTCTTTTATGATGTTTTTCTATTGCTTTGATATAGCTTTGTGTGATAAGCTTTTTATTTCCCCTATATACGTAATCATGTAACGACAAAGAAATAAAATCTCCAGGAATATTTTGAATATGATCGCAAATATTACCTTTTTCATCTAATAAGTCAGCTTCTACTCCAAAATTAACAATAACGTTATTGTGTACATTCTTCCATCTTTTTATAGTTGATCTATGATCTTTTCTTGCCAAATTATTCTCATCAATAAGTGCTTGACTATGATCAGTGATTGTAATTTTTTTAAGACCAAATTTTTTAGCAAATATAGCAATCTCATCTATTGTATTAAATCCATCAGAAAAATTAAGTGAATGCATATGATGGTCTTCATCTATTGTACTAATTATCTTCATGTAGCAGTGTAGATTTTTCTTAGATTTAAAAGTTTCCTTTTAAAAAACAAATATAGAGAACTTTGATTAAACTGAAAAACTGTATTTTTGGTGATTTACTTATATCAAAGTTCGCTATATAGGGTTGATTAAACCCTCTATACTCCGATATTTTTCGAAAGTATTTAATTGTGAGAAATAAATCCTAAGTTCATGATTACCAAATCAACTTTCAAATGTAAACAATGTGGAAAGTGCTGCAAACCTGTTGTAATTCTATCCGAGGAAGATATTTCTAGAATAAAAAAAGCAGGGTATAAAGATTTTTTAGAACTTGACCCAATTCATCCAGAGAATGGTTATATTTCTATGAAAAGAAATGATGAATATTGTATGTTCTTAGATAGAAAAACAATGAAATGTAAAATATATGATATTAGACCAGAGATTTGTAAAATATATCCGTTTATGGAGAAAGAAGAATTAAAAGATTGTGTGCCTAGTTTGTTCTAGACACCCAATAGCCATTTCCAGATTGGTTTTACAACAATCTTTTTTCCTTCAATAGTAAATTCTTCTTCTTGTTCATATGTTAATATTAATCCTTTTTTTAGTTGGAATTTGTTTAAAGCATCTAAGATACCATTAATCTCTCTTTCTTTATTGCCATCGTTAAGTTCATATGTGACTTGTATTGCTTGATTAACCTTATCCCTACTTGTTACAACAAAATCACATTCATTTTTTCTTTCTT
>CAYZMD010000091.1:0-6175 GCA_964479425.1 uncultured Methanosarcinales archaeon
CTTCATCAAAGAATATGATTGTTGGAGCTGTTTGTCTTGCTTTCTTAAAAACTTCTCTAACAGCCTTCTCACTTTCGCCAACCCATTTTGATAATAATTCGGGACCTTTAACTAAAATAAAATTAGCATCTGATTCATTAGCAACAGCTTTTGCTAACATAGTTTTACCTGTACCTGGTGCTCCATATAATAAAATTCCTTTAGGAGGTTTAATACCCATCTTAGTAAAAACTTCAGGTTTTTTAAGTGGCCATTCAACAGCTTCTATTAATTCCTGCTTAACTTTTTCAAGTCCGCCAATATCATCCCATTTAACATTTGGAGCTTCTACAAAAACTTCTCGCATTGCGCTTGGACGTACAACCTTTAGTGCTTCTTTAAAATCATCCTGAACAATAATTAATTTTTCTAAGAATTCTTTAGGGATTTCTCCTTCATCTTTCATTTTTAATTCAGGTAGTAAAACCCTTAATCTTACCATTGCAGCTTCCTTAGCTAAAGAAGACAAATCAGCACCTACGAATCCATAAGTTATTTCTGCTAATGCATCTAAATTAACATTCTTATCAAGCGGCATGCTTCTTGTATGTATTTTTAATATAGTTAATCTTCCTACTTTAGAAGGAACACCAATTTCAAGTTCTCTATCAAATCTTCCAGGTCTTCTAAGTGCTGGGTCAATTGAATTTGGAATATTTGTTGCGGCTATAACTACAACTTTTCCTCTTGATTTAAGACCGTCCATTAAGGCTAACATTTGAGCTACAACTCTTCTTTCAACTTCTCCTTTAGCTTCTTCTCTTTTAGGAGCAATTGCATCAATCTCGTCAATAAATATTATTGTTGGTGCTTTTTTTTCTGCTTCCTCAAATATTTTTCTTAAATTTTCTTCTGATTGTCCATAGAATTTAGACATGATTTCTGGACCATTAATAACAGTAAAATTAGCATTGGTTTCTGTTGCAACAGCTTTTGCAAGCAAAGTTTTTCCAGTACCTGGAGGTCCATGTAAAAGTACACCTTTAGGTGCTTCTATTCCTAATCTTTCAAATATTTCAGGATGCTTCAAAGGAAGTTCTATCATCTCTCTAATTTTCTTAATTTCATCCTCAAGGCCGCCAATGTCTTCATAGGTTACTTCAAGAATTTTATCTTCAGATACCTCAACTGCTTCAGGATTAATCACAACTTCAGTAAGGCCTGTAATGGTGACTGCTTGTTTTGGTTCTATATCTACAACAATAAGTTTAAGATCTGAAAAACCAAAACCACCCATCATGCTTTCATCTAGCATATCAAAAATTTCATTAAAAAAAGGACTATGACTCATTGTAGATTTTCTTTTTCTAGCTCCACCAAGAGAAACAATATCACCTTTAACAATAGCTCTTCCAAGGAGTCCTTGTTTGAAAGTTTTAGGACTAGCTTTTACAAAAATTCCTTTTTGTGCTGGAGCAATTGTAACTTTTTTAGCTTCCTTAACATCAGCTTTTCTAACTGTTACCATCTCGCCAATTCCTGTTCGTGCATTTCTTCTGACAATACCATCCATCCTAATCATATTAAGACCAATATCCCCAGGGTAAGCTCTATCAGCAATTGCGACAGTTTTTCTTTCACCTTGAATCTCTACGAAATCACCAGGACGTATAGCTAACTTTTCCATAAAATCTTTATCTATCTTAACAATGCCTTTATTTACATCATCCTGTACTGCTTCATGTACTTGTAGCTTTACTTCTGTCATTTTATCCTATATAGTTCTGAGTTTTTTTCTCCATATTTACTTTTGGTAAAGGTATTGGAGGAGGTAAATTAAACTGCTCACTTTGTTTTAATGCTTCAATATTACATTTTGTTAAAACTAGATTCAAAACTTGCCCCATAATCTCTTTTGGCATCTTTTTTTCTTTTTTCCATTGTGCTACATATTCTTTCAATTTTTTTGGATCATCAAGGAAAATGACATTACCTGCAACTTCAATAACTGCACCTTCTTTTTTTCCATCAATTAAATATTTAGTATAAAAATCAAATTCAATCCTAACTACTTTTTGCTTATTTTTCCCCATAGCCAAATCTTGTTCAACTACGTTTTTAATAGCCACATTATTAGCAATATTGATTTTGCCAGCCATTGGTTGTATTAATTCAGCATGAATTTTTGTTTTGTTAAATCCAATAATTCCCATATTATCACCTAATTGTAAAAATTTAACCTTAGTATTTAAAGTTTATTAGCTTAAAAAGGCAAAATAATATAAATATACCCACTATGGAATATATGTATGACTATATATGAGCAAACAAGCGAAGAAAAAATAAAAAAAGGACATGATTTTAACTATCTTCAACCTTGCGAAACACTAGAAGGATGGACAGAGGTTAAAGGATATGATTTTTCTAAAGATTTTGATATTAATGAGTTTTTGAAGAGTTTTTTAAATACTGGATTTCAGGCAACAAACCTGCATAGAGCAATTGAAATTGTTAAAGAAATGCAGAAAGAAAAAGCAACTATTTTTTTAGGTTACACAAGCAATATGATTTCTTGCGGAGTAAGAGAAATTATTAAATGGCTCTGTATGGATAAAAAAGTTCATGTTTTAGTTACTACAGCTGGTGGCGTTGAAGAAGACATTATCAAATGCTTAAAGCCATTTGTAATTGGTAGCTATGATACTCCTGGAAAAGCATTATTTGAAAGAGGTATAAACAGAACAGGAAACTTATTTATTCCAAACGATAGATATCTATATTTTGAAAGATTCATGAATAAATTCTTTGATAGAATTTATAAGGAATATAAAGAAAAAATAATAACAACGCAAGAATTTTGTTGGGAAATTGGCAAAGAAATTGATAACGAAGAATCTGTTATGTATTGGTGTTATAAAAATAAATTACCTATATTTTGTCCTGCATTAACTGATGGTTCAATAGGCGATTTAATTTACTTTTTCAAACAAAAACATCCTGATTTTAAGATAGATATGACTGATGATATCGTCAATATAACTAACCTTGCTATGAATGCTGAAAAAACAGGAATTATTGCACTCGGTGGAAGTGTTCCAAAACATCATATCGCAAATGCTAATTTGTTTAAAGAAGGAGCTGACTATGCAATTTATCTAACAACTGCTTCAGAATATGATGGAAGTAATGCAGGGGCAAACACAGAAGAAGCAATTTCTTGGGGTAAAATAAAAGATAATGCTATGCATATTAAAGTTGTTGGAGAAGCCTCAATTACATTTCCATTATTAGTTCTTGGAGGATTCAAATTAAAAAATGAATCTTAATAATTCTTTAGTTGGAGTAGGACTTGATGGTAATTATTCTAGTTATTTAGAAATAATTAAACCAGGCGAATTATATTTGCTAAGAAGTAGACGTTTTGATGTAACACAGGAAGAAGGTTTGTGTAAAATTTCTGTTACTAATACAGAATATGTTCCCGCTGCAAATAGTTTATTTTTAGAAACTATAATTAGTGAAAAAGACATTGGTGCGATAAAATGGCGTCACGAATGGAAATTTGCAGCTACAATAAGAGAAAGACTTGATGAAATAAATCCATTAAAAGTTCCAGTACTTGATAACTTGGCTTATGGATTAATTGAATATGCTAATGTAGTATATTTAAGAATGAAAAATAAAGAACCATGTAAAAGTTGGCAAGAAACCATTAAAAAAGCAGAAGAGATTCAAAAGACATGGAGAGGAGAAACCTTAAGAGGAAAAATTGAAAGTTATCAAGAGAATGATACTCATTTTGAATTAATTGTTAAAGAATTTAAACCTTTTCAAGCATATTTAGATGAAGCAACGAAAAGAATTAAAAAAGAGTAAGGTATTATTTCTAAAAATGTTAATTGATGTACATACACATTTGGATCATGAATTATTTGAAAAAGATTTAGATAAAGTTATTTCTCGTGCTAAAGAAGCTAGAGTCAAGGTTATAATTACTAACGGAATTAATCCTAAAACTAATCGACAATCTTTAGAAATTAGTAAAAAATATGATATTGTTAAATGTGCTATGGGAATTTATCCGATTGATGCCTTACAAAAAGAGATTGAAGAGGGAGAATGTCCTTTAGAAGATGAAAAGATTGATGTTGATTCTGAGATTGAATTTATTAAAAGTAATGCCAAAGATATAGCTGCAATCGGAGAAGTTGGTATGGATGGTAAGTATGGAGAACTTGAAGATCAAAAAGAAGTTTTTGAAAAAATGATTCTACTTGCCAAAGAATTAGACATCCCAATTATTGTACATTCTAGAAAGGCTGAAGAAGAATGTATTGAACTACTTGAAAAACATAAAATGAAGAAAGTTATCATGCATTGCTTTAGTGGAAAGAAAAAATTAGTTAACAGAATTATTGAAAATAAATGGTATTTTTCTATACCCTGTAATTGTAATAGAAGTCAACATTTTCAAAAGATAATTGAACTTGCTTCAATAAATAAATTACTTACTGAAACTGATGCACCTTTAATGGGACCTGTTGTAGGAGAGAGAAATGAACCTGCGTTTGTTTCTGGAACAATTAAGAAAATAGCAGAGATAAAAGGGTTTGAAGTTGAAGAAGTTGAGAAGAATATATTTCTTAATTATCAAAGATTATTCTAAATCATCATAATTCTTTCTTAGAATTTAAATAAACTTTTTTCATCTCTAATGTAAAAGCAGGAGTATATATTTCCTCTTTCATACTCTTAAAATAATCATTAAAAATAGATGCGTTCTTTCCTAAACTACAAATAAAATTAGCAAATTTTTGAGTATGATATTTTACTTGTAATTTTAAAGTCTTTTTATTAATCTCTTTTATAGAAATCATCTCATAAAAATCAAAAGATGAATTTTGAATTACAAAATTACAATATATATTTTTTTCTTTAGATTCTTGAAAAGAAGGATTGCCACTTTTGACATATGACTTATAAGAATTTATAACATATTCACAATCATTGATACCACAAATATTCATTTCTTCTACAATATCATTAGATATTCTATTTACAATTAAAGCCAATCCTTGTTCATTTTTGAGTATTCTTGAATAAATTACTAAAGATAAATCTTCAATTTGGCCTGGAATTTTCATAATATGTGTTATATGAAGATAAAATATAAAGTTTTGGTAATCTAGTGGGAGTAATTAAATCTTAAATTTTTACTGTTTATACATATTAATTAGTAAAAATTGACTTACTAACCAGTATATTTTTAAATAATCACATATAAAATGGACGTATGAGAAAAGTTGTTGCAACAAAAGAATATTCAAAAAAGATAGGAAGCTTTTGTAAAGGCTGTAAGCTTTGTGTTAAAGGGCGTAAATTAGTATTGTATGTTACTGGGCTATGTCATAGAAGTTGCTATTTTTGTCCGCTTTCTGATAATCGTAAAAACAAAGATATTATTTGGGCTAATGAAAGATTAGTAACAAAAGATAAGGAAATTATAGACGAAGTTAAAACTAATAGTGCTACTGGTGCAGGAATTACTGGAGGAGAACCTTTGCTTAAGTTATCTCGTACTTTGAAGTACATTAAAATGTTAAAAAAGGAATTTGGTAAAAAATTTCATATTCATTTATACACGTCTTTAGAATTAATTACTTTTGATAAACTTAAAAAATTGTTTTTAGCAGGTCTTGATGAAATTAGATTTCATCCTGATTTAGAGACTGATAAAGATTGGGATAAGCTTCTTTTAGCTAAAAATTTTAAATGGGATGTTGGTGTTGAAATTCCAGTTATTCCAGGAAAATATTCTGAGACAATTGATTTAGTAAATTATATTGCCGACAAAGTTGACTTTCTTAATTTAAATGAATTAGAAATTAGTGATAATAATGCAAATAAACTAAATGAATTTGGATTAAAATGTAAAGATAGAACTTCTTATGGTATTCTTGGCAGTGAGGAGATGGCTTTAAAAATACTAAAGTATTGCAAAGACTTGCCACTAAACGTTCATTATTGTACTTGTAAATTAAAAGACAAAGTGCAGCTTGGAAATAGGCTTAAGTTGCGTGCTAAGAATGTTGCTAAAAAATATGATGTTATTACGCCTGATGGAACTTTGTTTAGAGGAATTATTTGTTTAGATGGAATGAAACCTGCCATGAAGATTTCTAAAAAAATCAATAGA
>CAYZMD010000092.1:0-6056 GCA_964479425.1 uncultured Methanosarcinales archaeon
AAACTTTATAAATGAATTTTACTTTTAAAAAATTCCAACATTATCGAATTCTACAATTTTTTTACTGCCATTCGCTATGGCCCCATTGAATTAATAAATCGTATTCTACTTTTGGAATATCACACGCACCAAAACAACTGCCTAGCCAAATGTGCGCTTTAACGCCAGTTTCTTTTTTGATAAAATCAACTATCTCTTTAGCTTTTGGTTTTAATCCGTCCGGAAGTTGAACTAAAACAGATTTTGGTTTAACCTTATTTATTTGTTCAACTACTCTTTCTAATTCCAAATCGTAATTCATATTATTTATTAACTTCTTATTTTATATAAAACTTAACTAAATTGCATAGCACCAAATAGTAGAAAGAATAAGATTTTGTAATACTTAATTAGTAATCGTAATTACACATAAGTTCGTCTAATTCTCTTGAATCAAATGATTTTCTGGACAACAAATTCTTTAAAGATTTTTGTTCTCTGGTTTCCTTCATTGAGTTCAATACATTTATTTCGTCTTTATTAAATTCTGACATTTTCCTTCTTCACCCATTTTAATAATTTAGTTATAGAACTTATTTTCAGTCACTTTTGACCTCTTTCTAATAATTCAATTCTTCTTTTAAGATCTTCATTCTCTTTATGTAAATAATAAACCCAATGCTGTACATTGTGATTTAAAGAATTAATATCACTCTTTACTAATTGAAATGCTCTCTTTATTTTTGTCATTTTATGCTTTCCTAAATATCTTTTTTATCCAAGTCATGAATTTCTTAAACATGTTTTCGCTATCGTCGTATATGATTAATTTTAACATTTTATCTCCATTAATTTAAATAAAAAAAAGGTGCCAAGAGGCATCCCTTCAGACCTGATGAGCTGCTGGGCTTGTGTGGGGGGTTTTCATGGCAATTACGCTAGAAAATGGCCCTAACAACCATCATTACTACTAGGGAATGAAGACTACTATTTAAGCTTTTTGTTTCTATAGTTACTAGTAAGTAGTAATGTGTATAAATAGAGCTTCTGGTTTAATAATTTAATGGTCAGTAGATAAGCTATAGAACCATTATTTACTGACTATATTTTAGTTACAAAAATTAGAAGTTTTATTACAATAATACTAGCTAAGAACTAAGTTTTAGGGGTTTTTAAGCCCCTATAAGGCAGCCTTGTGAACTTTTTACACTGAAAACAGCTATATATTAGCTTACCATTTGATAGTCTTACTCGCGCATTATCTCCTGGCCTTAAGTAGCAATAACAGTGCTTACAAAACTTTCTTTTTAACATACTAGGAATTTTAACCTTACATTTCATTGCAATTTTTCTAGCTAGTTCAACGTACCTATTTGCAAGTTTATTGGGATAAATCTCGTCAGCTTGCTCAAATAACTGCTTAATCCTTTGCTTTGCAATACTTTGTTGTTCTGCGGACTTTTTCTTATGTTTTCTCTTCATAACATAGGTAGTAATGCCAATATTCTTATATATTTCTACTTTATTGATATAATTATGTTTGAATTCATAAAAAATCTGTTTAAAAAGGAAGAACTAGAGGAAGTCAATTTTGACGATTTAGCTGGTTGGTTGAACAAAAAAATAGAAGATAACATAATATCAAAGAATGAACTTGATCTAGAATTTGATAGAAGAATAGAACAAATTAAGCAAGAGATTACTGAAAAAGCAGAAATTTTAAAGAATGCAACTTATGATAAACCAATAGAACCAAAGGTAAAAAGCATAATAAATCAAAATAGACAAATATTTCTAAAACAAATTGATAATATTGAAGCTTCAGAAGAAAAATTAGATAATTTTATGATGAATTCTAAAAAAACAATTCCTACATTAAAACATATTTATTTTGATGAGACAGATGCTTTAATGCGAAAAATAATGAAAATAGCAGAATCAATTGAAACAAGAAAAAAAGAATATAAAAAACTAAATATTGAATTATTTAAAGAGATAAGAACATATCTAATAGACTATGAAGAAGAAAAAATGAAAAAGAAAAAATTTGAGCTTGATTTAGAATCTGCAGAAAAAAGATTAGAAGTTATATACAAATATAAGGAAGATACAGAAAACCTACAAAAACAATTCTTAGATTCTGAATTAGCAAAAGAATACAAAGAAACAATAATACAAAAAGAGCTGATGAGTGATAAATTAAAAGAATTAGATAGTAGCTTAATTAGTCAATTTAGCACACTCGAACGTGCATTAAAAAAACTAGCTAAAATAAAACTTAATCAAATCATGATTCAAGATTACATAACAAATCCTGTAAAAACATTACTAGCAGATGAAAAGCTAAAAATTATAGAAATTTTGGATTTAATAAAAAAGAACATAGATAAACTTGATTTAAAGGATAAAAAGAGAGAAAAAACGCTTGAAACAATAAACTCAATGACAAGCGATAAGCTTTACAAATTCATGACAGAATATAATGAGAAACTAATTACCTATAAACAACTAAATACTGAGTTTGAAAGAAGTAAGTTTAATAAAGAAAGAGAACAGATTGAGAATAACATTAAAGATATTGATGGTAAAATTAGAATATTGAATAAAGAAATAATAAGCTATCAAAAATTAGGGGGGAATGTTAACCCTGAAAAGAATAAAAAAAATATAATAGAGAAACTGAAAAAAAATGTTAAAATTCATTAAACAATTTACGGATAAAGAAATAAAATATGTAAAAGTTGGCAATAAGTATTGGCAAATTCAAGAACAAAATAAAGAATTAAAGGATTTCCAACATAATGGGATTTTTCTAGGCGAGAAAAAAGATAATAAATTTGTGCCAAGCATTGAATTAATCAATTTAATAGCTAAAATTTCTGATAAAAAAGTATTTGTAAAAGATAAAGGAGAATGGCAATTTCTTAATGGCAAGGATATTGTTGGAAGAAGTATAGTAAAAGCTAATGTTAACAAAGACCTTGTTTTAATTCAAAATATGAATGATGAAAATATCGGTTACGGAGAAGTTATTAGGCCATTAAAAGAAAAAAATAGTATTGTTATAAATAATATTCTTGATAGAGGCAATTATTTAAGAATTGAAAGAAATTTTAAAAAAATAAAAGAGATTAAAGATAAAAAATAAAAAAAGGTTAACAGATTAAATTTCCTTTTCCCTGTTTTTAATTTTTTCTTTTAATTTATTAATTCCTTCTTCTATATTTTTTCTTCTAAGTCCGGTATCTTCTATAACAGTTTTTCTTATAATAGAATCTTTTTTAATAATATATTTTCGAGAAAGTTTTAAGTCTTTTAAGCTTCTTTTTCTGTCTTCGTTTTGTGGACCATTAGGATCGTTTGGATCTGCAGGTTCATCAAAAGTGACATCTCCTTCATTAATATCAGCATTATCGTTAGAAGTAGATTCTCTTGTACTTAATACAGTGATTGTATACGTATTCTTAGTAACATTCTTTGCACTATCTGTTGCCCAAACTGACATTGTATATGTACCAGGTGTAGTATATATTAAATTAAAAATTGAACAGTTATGATTTACTACATTATTACTATTCTGATCTGTTATAATATCTATTTGAGATGCAGGTGTATTATCGTCTGTAACATTATGAGTTGTTGGATATAATCTTTCCTCATCTATAGTAATTGAACCGCCATTTGTTAATGTCTGATCACCAATTACAGTCTCTAATGTAGGAGCTGCTGAATCTGTATCAGATACTGTTGGGATGATTCCGCCACCGCCACCACCGCCACCACAACCAGCAACGAATAAAGTACTAAAGATTAAAAGATAACTCATAGTTTTTTTTGCATCTGCTTTAAGATTAGAAATATAACTTGAAGGTTCAACACTAACGCCTCTGTTATTATGATATTTTGAATTTTTATGATATTTTAAACTTATATTGTCACATATCCTACTTGCTATTTTATATGGATTCATTTGAATGTTCCTCCTACTAAAAGGTTTCAAACTACAGAAATATATAAAACTAACGCATATTTATTATGTATCAGTGGTTACTTAAGGCCTGGCAAAGTTTTTCCTTCAATAAATTCAATAGAAGCTCCACCCGCAGTGGAAACATAAGTAAATTTATCTTTTAGTTTATATTTGGAAATAGCAGCACCAGTGTCTCCTCCTCCTAGAATTGTAATTGCTTTGCTTTTTGCCAAGAAAGTTGCAATCTTTTTTGTTCCTTTAGCAAATTTTGCATTTTCAAAAACGCCAAGCGGACCATTCCAAAAAATAGTTTTTGCATTTTTCAAATGAATTTTAAATAATTCAATAGATAATTTTCCAATATCATAACCAGCATAAGTTTTAGGCATAGCATGTACTGCTACAGTTTTTGATTTTGCATTCAAATTTTTAGCAATAACAACATCAACAGGTAAGATTATCTTCTTTTTGTATTTTTTTAGAAGTTTTTTGCAATCATTTATTTTAGAATCATCGACTAGACTTTTACCAACTTCATAGCCTAATGCTTTGAAAAATGTAAAAACAACTGCTCCTCCAAGGATGATTTTATCTACTTTTTTACATAATTCATCAATTAATTTTATTTTATCAGATATTTTTGCAGCTCCAAGAATTGCAATGTAAGGTTTTTTGGGATTAAGTGCTTGCTTTAATCCTTTAATCTCCTTTTCAACATTTAATCCTAATGTATGAGGTAAATATTTTAGAATACCGACAATACTTGCATGTTTTCTATGACTAGTTGAAAAACAATCATTGATATAATAATCTCCTAATTTGGCAATATCTTTTGCGAATTTTGCGTTGTTTAATTTTTCTTCTTTCCAAAATCTTAAATTTTCTAATACAACAATATCTTTTGGACACATACTATCAATAAATGTTTTAAGTTCCTCTCCATAACAAGTATTAACTTTAAAGACTGGACGCTTCAAAAGTTTAGATAATCTTTTTGCGATGACATCTGTTTGTAAATTTTTTATTTTTTTACCTTTTGGTCTACCCATATGGCCAATTATAACTATTTTATTTTTATTTTTTAGAAGTTGTTTAATTGTTGGCAACATTGCCTGTAATCTAGAGTCATCTGTTATTCTATTATTTTTTAATGGCACGTCGATATCTGTTCTAAGAATTATAGTTTTATTAAGTATTTTTTTCATATGATAATTAAGAAATTTTATATATTTAAAAGTTGTGTTAAGGAACACCTGGTTGGTGTCCCCTAAGAGCATAAAGCACAGAATTAGGTCAATTTTATTGTATTATGTCATTTTTTTTGATCCCTATTAAGATCATCGCTCAAAAGTTAATTACTTTTGATGGTGCATAATAGCGCCAAGTGTTCCTAATATTATGATCAAGGGTAAGTATATTTCCTTGTTACCAAAAACACTGAATAAATTTACGACTTCTGCAAGCCATAATAGACCAGACAATAGCACTAGTATTGGTATCCACAATCCACACGAAGGACCGCAGTCACATACTGGTGCTTTTCTGGCAACTACTCTTTTCTTTTTTGCCATGGGCATTCACCTCATTTTTATTAAATATACTAAACCGCAAATAAAATTTTTGACTTTAGCGGTTCATATAGACTAATTCGTAAAAATAGCTCCTAATTTTGCTTACGAACCAGTATATACTAAATCAATATACGTATTTCCCCAAATATAAATTGTATGTATATACAAAACGTACTTATTACTAATAATTAGAATATGGATATAGATAATAATGCAATAATGATAGTATAGTAATAATATAGTATTATAATAATAAATATATAATAATAATAATAAAAATTAATACAAAAGACTTAAAGGTTAATGTTATTAGTAAGAAAAATGATAGAGATTTATCATATTTCAAATCGAGAACATATAGAAGCAATAATTGCAGATGGTCTAAAGACATTACAGCTTCAAGCAGATGAAGGATTAATAGATTTAGAAAAAACAATTAAAGCAAAATGTCTTTATTGGCCAAGTTCCGAAAAATTACTTTCTTTGCGTTCGTCCACAAATTATTTTAGATTGGATTTACCACCTAATAATATACC
>CAYZMD010000093.1:0-6054 GCA_964479425.1 uncultured Methanosarcinales archaeon
TCCTACAGCTTTTGGTGGATTTGGCTTTTTGATAGGAGGAACTCTTCTCGCAAGTTTGATAACCCTTCCAAATACTAATTATTGGATGCGTATTTATTCTGCAGATTCTGTAGAAACAAGTAAGAAAAGTTTTTGGTATTCAATACCTTTTGTTGCATTATTTATTATTTTTGCGATACTAATAGGTCTTTTTGCAGTATCTGCCTTGCCTGGAATTAATGCTGATTTGACCCTTTTTGAAATGATGAATAAATTTCTTCCAACAGGTTTTAGAGGATTAGCATTTGCAGGAATATTAGCAATAGGTATGTCAACAATAGATAGTATGCTTCTTGGAGGTTCTGCAACTATTTTTGAAGATTTGCTAAATCCTATTTTTAATTTAAGAAATAAGAATAAATCCATTAAAACAATTAGATACATTACATTTGTTTTTGGAATTTGTTGTGCAGTATTAGCTCTTTTAGTTCCAAGTATTTTAGATTTAAGTATGTTATTATTATCTGTTGCAGCTTGTTTTGCGCCAATTATCGTATGTGGGTTGTTTTGGAAAAAAGCCACAGCTACAGCGGCAATCAGTTCATTATTATCGTCATTGATTACTTTGTTTATTTTTGTTTTAATAAATCCGAAGATTGCGTTTATTCCTAGTTTTATTATGGCTTTCTTATCAATAATTATAATTTCATTAATAGAAATAAAATCGAAAAGAAGTACAAATCAGGGAATAAATATATTATGATGCTATTTACAAATTCTCCCACAATAAATCAAACATCATCTTATGGGTTTCATAAAAACTTTTTTCATCAATAAGTATTCCTATTGGTTCTTTGTTTAAAGAAATCATAGCAATTTTTCCATTATATAGCCATGTCGCAGTTTTTATCTTTTTTTTAATCCGCTTAAATGAAGCGTCTTTATCAATTGGCTTTGAATCTCCAATTAATCTAACTTTAATTTTATTCTTCTTTCTTCTATTTACAAAATGCGGAAAATAATATTTGAATAATTTTAACATTTGATTTTTTGATGCAATACATGAAAATTCTTTTGCTTCAGCGAGTATGTTTTCAAAGATTGATTTTAATCCGTTTTTTCCAACATACACTTCGACTTTGGGCCTTTTTCCAACGCTCTCTGAAATTGAGTTTAACTCAGGCAAGATTGTTTTTACTAGAGCTTGTCTTTCTTTTAAAATACTAATTATCTTATTCGGTTGGGTTGCAGTATAAAATCTTTTTCCTGATTGAATAGTATAACTAACAAATCCTTTTTGCTCTAATGATTTAAGTAAATCATAGGCAGAAGTTCTATTTAGTCCAGCGAAGTTAGATATTGTTTGTACGAGGCTAGTACCTAATTTAAGGCTAGCTAAATATATTTTAATTTCTTTTTCGCTTAAACCTAATGAATGTAATATTTCTTCTTTCATAATATCTTTTAGGTGAGGATTATTTATAAAAATGTCGTTTATTTTCCACAACTTAAGTTTATATTGTAACTCTATTTGGGATTATTATGGTAAAATCAATAAATTTAATAATGCCAAAAACAGACGAGGATAGACTCCCATTATTGGCTCAATCAGACGTTTACCCTCCTCCAGGACTAATGAGATTAGCTTCATATGTTCAGAAAAATACAAAAGCCAAAGTTAGTGTATATAGTGAAGGAGCAGAAAACATCCCCTCATATGCATATCAAGCGGATATTGTCGGGGTTTCAACTACATCTGATTCTCATTTGAGAGCATTAAACCATTTGAAAAAAGCAAAACAATATGGAGCAACTACTGTAATTGGCGGTCCTAATGTTAGTGCATTGAGTTATCAAATAGCAACAAATAACAAATTTATTGATTATGTTGTTAAAGGACATGGTGAAGAATCTCTTGTGAAAATAATTTTAGGGATAGCGAAGCAAAAAATATTATACAACCCTGTTGATATTAATTCATTACCATTATACAATTTTTCTTCATTTAAGAGTCCACTTGTTATAGATCAAAAATATCCTGTGCCTATTATTAATATCGAGGGGTGTATTAAAGCTGTAAAAGAGGGTAGATGCGGATTTTGTGCAATACCTCATAAAGGTATAAAGATAAGGTCGCCAGATAAATTTTGGGAACAAATTCGAATTATACATAATCAGACAGGAGCAAAATATTTCTTTGAAGTTGGCGATAGTTTTAATGTGGGAAATTATCCAAAAATATTAGCTAAAAAAAGACTAGTAGAATTAGATGACATTGGACTTCACGTCTATATTTCTTCAAATAATATTTCACAAATAAATCCAGATTTTTATAAAGAGAAACTTGGAGTAAAAAGTGTTTTTATTGGACTCGAAAGTTTCAATCCCAAAATTCAAAAATATATTGGAAAATCTTGGAAGAAAGATTTAACTTTTTCAATTCTAAAAGATTTTTCTAGTAAAGGAATCAATGTTATTTATACAGTAATGTTAGGTCTTCCTGGAGAAAATAAAAAAACTATTAAGAAAAACCTAGATGGAGTAAAGAGATTAACAGACTTACTTGAACAGAAAAAAATAGTTCTAAGTATTTTTAATCCAATTCCTGGCTCGAGTATATATAGAAAACTATCTAATAATAAAAGGGTACTTGAATTATACAATAAGAATGGAAAGGATTTATCTAAAGACGATATAATTAATTATCCTGAATTGTTTTTAGCATACGCATCTCAATTTTGTCCGGATTTAAAAATATCTAAATTACTAAAATACTTTGATAAAATAAAAGCACTGGGTGATAGCGCAGAATTCTCTCCATTAGTGCATAAACTTAGAAATAAGTTCAATTTATAAACCATCCTTTACTAAATGCAAATATGCAATGTAAAATATGTCAAAGTGAAACAAAAGAATTATTAGTTGAGAATTTACTTTATCACGAATGTGATAATTGTGAATTTATCTTTCTTGATGAAAAACATTACCCAAGCGATAGTCAAGCAAAAGAAAGATATTTACTTCATAATAATTCTATGGAAAATCTTGGCTATGTTAATATGTTTGAAGATTTTATTTCTAAAGGAATTTTACCTTTCAAAAATAATCAAGCTAAAATTTTAGATTTTGGTTCTGGTCCAGTTCCAGTATTAGCAGAAATTTTAAAAAGGAAAGAATTTGATGTAGATATATTTGATTTATATTTTGCAAATAATAAAATATCAAAAAAATATGATATAATTACTGCAACAGAAGTTTTTGAACATTTAAAAAATCCTATGAAAACAATTGAAGAGATTAAACAGTATCTAAACAAAGATGCAATACTTGCTGTTATGACGCAATTTATTCCAGATGATTTTACTAATTGGCGATATAGACGAGACATTACACATTTTTGTTTTTATTCTCATAAAACTATGGAATTTATTGCAAATAAATTTAATTTTGAGATTGTATTTATTGATGATAAGAAGATTTGTGTTTTTCAAACATGTTAAAGTAATTTTTATTTATACAAAAATTTATAAATGAATTAATGAAAGTATTATCTATGGTTAAACAAAATGAAAGAATTATATATGAAGGTAGGCCAAGTTTTGGTCTATTAGGTTATTGGTTGATTTCTCGATTATTATTTCTGTTTGGTGCACTATTTGTTTCACTGTATCTGATTTTAATCGTTTTACAAAAAGTAGGAATAATTTCTTCTATAAAATATTATATTTATGGATTTATAGTATTTCTTTTTTTAGGAATTTTATATTATATTCAATTATTAAAAAGTCATGTTTATGTAATTACAAGTAAAGAAATTAAAGCACAAGCAGGAGTCCTATCAAGAAGAAAAAGAAGTATTGGTATTTCAAAAATAACTGATATTACTGTACATCAAAATATTCTTGAAAGATTGTTTAGAATTTCAAACATTGGAATTCAGACTGCAGGTATGAGCGGGAGACCTGAAATTACTTTCATTGGATTAAGTGATGTTGATTTTGTTGAGAATATTATTAATAAATTAATTAAAAAATGATTTTTCAAGCAGAATAATCCACAATAGTTCCTTTATTTGGATCGTATGGTTTAACTTGTTCTTTTTCTGTTTTTTCATTATTAATTCCTGATTTTTCAAATTCCGGTTCAGGGCCAATATACTCTAAATCAATACCTTCTTTTTTGCTCGGTTTGTATAAACTACTTACTAAGTTGCTAGCAGAATTAAGAATATCTTCAAAAAAGTTATTAGATTCTTTTTTTTTAGTCTTTCTATTTTTATTTTCGATATTATTTTGCTTATCAGCAATCGTATCAATAGAATTAATTTTCATTTTACAACATAATTAACAAATGCTTTGTATAAAGCTTTTGGTAATTCTCCTTGTTTTTTTTCTAAAAATAAAGCCTTTTGTGCATCAAAGTTTTTGTTTAATGTCGAATAAATTGTGTTTAATTCAAATTTTGAAAATTCATTCATTCCTTCTGTTAATAAATAAAAGTTCATAAATTTATTTGGAGTATCTTTTATTGATTTTAATAATAATTTATAGACAAAATTTCTGTTAGTATATTTTATCTCTTTGTTTTGCATTCCTTCAAAAAGTGCAAATTTACTATGTTCTAAAAAATGTTCACAAATCTCATTGTAATTATCTATAGTAAATGGACAATCTTCAGCACATTCCATTATTGTATTAGCTTTCTTTTCTTTAAAATTTTTAAGATAAACCATTACAATACCATTTATATTATTGCTTTTTATTTTTACACCTGAAGTTTTTACAAATATTTTCAATTGGTTAATCATTTCTTTTTGTAGCCAATTCTGATATAAATCTTGTACAAAATCAGTTTTGAGTAATTCATCTGCTTTATAGAAATTCTCATTTTTAGCATTCCATAATTCTTCTAAGTATCTTAGGTTTCCATTCATTAAATGTTGTTTTAGTTCATGAATTAATAACTCTCTTGGTTTATCAAAATTATATTTTTCTTGTTTTGGTATTTCTTGTTTAGTTTGTTTTGGCTCATCATAATCATCAAAATTAAAACGAACTTTTCTTTGCAATTTAACATCTGGATTTAAACTTGTAAGCTTAACTAGGCTTTTTACAATAGATAAATTACCTTCTCCAATTAGCTCTTCGCATCTAGAATTGTATTTTTGGATGAAATCATTCTTTGAAATCCCATGTTTTTTCGCTGTTTTTAGTATCTGTTCAAGCTGCATTTTCTTTCTAAGTGCTTATTATTTTTAAAATTAACCATAAACTTTAAAATATAGCTCGTAGTTTAGGTATATATGGAAAGAGTTCAGAAGATTATCAGTAATGCAGGATTTTGCTCTAGAAGAAGGGCTGAAGTATTAATTCAAGATGGAAGAGTATCAGTTAATGGTAAAATAATCACTATTGGAGATAAAGCATCTGATGAAGATAAAGTCACAGTAGATGGAAAATTGATTAAAAAAGAAGAAAAAGTCTATATCGTTTTATGGAAACCCAAAAAATATATTTGTACATTATATGATCCAGAGGGACGAAAAACTGTTAAAGATTTAATAAAAAAATTAGGTGTTAGAGTTTATCCTATTGGAAGACTTGATAATATGGCAGAAGGTTTATTATTAATGACTAACGACGGAGATTTTGCAAATAAAGTAATGCATCCTCGGTATAATGTTAGAAAAAAATATTTGTGTAAACTTAATAGAGAATTGACTAATTCTGATTTAGAAAAATTAAAAAAAGGTATTAGAGTTGAAGACAAATTAGTAATTCCTGATAGAGTTATTGATTTAGGCGATAGATTATATGAAATTACACTGCACGTTGGATTAAATAGAGTTGTTAAAAGATTATTTGAAGCATTAGGACATAGTTTGTATGGATTAATGAGAATTCAAGAAGGAAAAGTTAAATTGGAAGGTATTAAAAGAGGCCAATACAGATATTTAACTAGAGAAGAGATTGATTCTTTTTAATGTTTAATTTTTAATATATAATATATTTTTCTTTATATAATAGATACATAAGTTTATAAACAATAAATTCTTTTTTATATATATAATATATT
>CAYZMD010000094.1:0-5978 GCA_964479425.1 uncultured Methanosarcinales archaeon
TAGTCATTTGTTCTTTAGTTATATCTCCAAAGATAATTGAATCATCTTTTATTTTTTCAATCAACGATTTCTCGTCATTAGTCTGTGCACTTGCAAAACTTACCATCAACAACAAAATCAACAATAATACTTTAATTTTCATATAAAAACACCTTTTACTGCAAACATAAATAAATAATATTCTCCATCCATAGGATAATCTATTGTATAAATATCATAATCTCCGCTTTGAAAAGTATTGATTATAATGCCATTTTCATTTTGAACATCTAACATAAATTTCAAAGGAATTCCTTTAACTTCAAATATTTCGTCTAAGAATGAATTTGTCAAATTCAAAAAACCATCCAAATTCAAATCTATTTTTGTAACAAACTCACTATAAGCTTTTGTTGTTTTACCCTTACTAACCTTAAACGGGATAAACAGCTTAACATTCAAATTTTCATCAATAGTTAATTTTTGATCATATTCTTCAAATACAAATCCTTGCTTTTTCAAAGACTCAAAATTATTAAAACATCCATTAAGTCCATTATTTACGACAAACGTTAAATTACTTAGAAAATGTTCTTTATTTATTTCATGATTTTCAGAAAATATTGGAATTGAACTAAATTCAGATGCCAAAAATATTTCTGCATCAATATCCCCACCATACAATCCTAATATTCGTAATTCTTGTTCTGCACTCTGTTTTAAACACAAATCAATAAACGTATCAACTGGCGTAAATGATGACGTTTTTTGATCGTCCTCAACTGTTGTAAGTAATGTTGACATACCAAATAATAATAAAATTAATACTCCAATTATTATATAAAATGTTATTTGTCCTTTTTTTTTCATTTTGTTGTTGTGAATTTATCTCCCATTGTTTTATGAAATAATCTTAATTTATTATCGTTTTCTGTGTAATGAACCACTTTCCCTATAAAAACTATGTGGTCTCCTGCCTCAATTTCTTCTAAAACTTCACATTCAATATAAGCACAGGCTTCTTTTATACAAACACAATGTATTGAATTACAATCTTTCATAGTCAGTCCTGAATTAGTAAATTTGTCGATATGCTCTCCAGAATGTTTCCCTATATACTTTACAGCTTCTTCTAGTTCATTTGGAATAAAATTAACACAGAAAAGTTTACTCTCTCTTATCAATTGCAATGAAAATCTTGTTTTAGCTATCGAAATAGCATACATCTTTGGTTCAAAGCTTACAGGCATATGCCAATCAACCGCCAAGACATTATCCTTCTCAATAATTTTAGTCGAAAATTTATCTTTAACATCATACCTTGATGTTACGAGTACAACTTGTCTTGGATATGCTATATCTAACATTTTAATATCTCTTATGTGCTATTCTAAATGCAATTACAAGGAAAAAAATAAAATATACAAAATAATGTATGTAATACATAGGAAGCATAAATAATTCTAACATCAAAATAGGAGATGCATAAATTCCAGCCGTCAATAAAAATTTGTATCTTAATCTATATTTAGCAAGTTTCAAAATAATAAATATTATGAGACTTGCTATAAATACAAGAATTACAAATTTAATAATGAAATAAAAGTATGTAATTAATAATAATCCTGGTAACATTATCAAAAATAACATAAAAAGAAAATTGCTAACTCCTTCCTTGCCGCTCACTAAATCTTCATATTCTGATAAAGAAATGGTTGTATCATAAAACATTCCATTATATCTAACACCATCTTGATTTATTAAAATTTTAGTGTTGTTTATAATTCCTTTAGTATCAATTGCAAGAATTGGATTATTCTCAGGAATTACAATAGGATTATTCATAGTAATATTAGTATTAAGTTTAAACATTTCAAAATTGGTTAATTGTTGTGAAATACTACTAGGCAAACTAAATAGCATTGGCATACTTAATAAAAAAGCTATCAAGAAAAACACGAGGATTGTTGATGTGAAAAAATGACTAGCAGAGACAAAATTCCTCTTACTTAATTCATCATAGTGTTTTGGCAAAAATATCTTTCTCAATGTCTTTAGAAAAATATAAAACTCCTCTTTAACCTCTTCTTTTTTCATTTTAATAAATAATAGATACTGGATTTATAAACTTTTTCATAAGAATATTGATATGTAAAATGTATTTATCCTAAAACAGAAAATTAATTAAAACAAGACTTTTTCAAAACAAGAATAATATCCTTTTCTTCTTCAATTTGTTTTAACTCAAAATCATAGAAAATTCCTTTGATAATATCAATAATTTCTTCTCTTTTAGGACTCTTCTTAAGAAAAGTTAATGCAAAATTATTTTTTCCAACCCGCCTAATTTCTTCAATTCCCTTTTTTATATCGTCAAAGTTTTGTATTGCTGTTAAACTTATGACATAATCAAATTCTTCATCAGAAAAAGGCAAACTTTCGGCATCTGCTTGCAAAATAAAATAATTCTTTTTATCTTTTACTTTATCTCTAAACTGTTCCAAAAGCTTTTCACTTGAGTCAACACCATAAACTTTACAATCCCATAAACTAGAAACACCAGTACCACAACCAACATCGAGTAATTTATCTGTCTTTTGGGGTTGAAAATGTTGTTTAATAATTTCTAACTTCTTTAATTGTTCTTCAGAATGAAGTTCATCATATCCATTGGCGATTTCGTCGTAATAGTTCATACATCCTCACTAAAATCTAGTAATATAAAAACTTTATTATTAATAATAATAAGTTACAAACTAATTTATAAGAAATTCTATAATAAAATTATAGAGGGTTTTGATAAACCCTATATAGCGAACTTTGATATATAAAAAAATCACCAAAAAACACGAATTTTAGGGGTTAATCAAAGTTCTCTATAAGAAGAACAAAAACTAAAAAATACAACAAAAATAAAATGTAATATTTTGTTTATACTGAACCGCAAATGAAATTTATAACTTTTGCGGTTGGTACACTTAAAAATTATAAATTTTTGGTGTCCCAGAAGCTATAGCTTCTAAGGATATACTAGTCCGTAAAAATAGTTATAAATTTTACTTACGAACCAGTTTATTTGAACAAACTTACCTTAGTTATTTCCTTTATCCTTTGAACATCTTTAATATTTCTTATCTGCTCAATTGAAGGTCTTTTTGTCCACAATATTGTCTTTTCAAAATTAATTTTATTCATTTTTTTCCACCCTTATCCATTACAAGTTTGCCTTTTTCGTCAAAATAGAATTCGATTGTGTCTCCTTTTTTCCAGCCCTTTGCTTCCACGAGACTTTTTGGAATAGTCACTGTATATTGTTTTTTATTTGGGAATTGTAGTCTTGATTTTGCCGGCATTTTCTCTCCATTATATCAACAAGAATGAAATTATTAACAATTTTATTTCTTGTTATTATATATATTTTAATATATTAAAATAAATGTACTAATATATATACCTTTCGTTTTTATTTTTTCTTTCAATATATATAATTTTAATTATATTTTTATATTAACTAATATATATATCTTTCTTTTTGTAAAAAATCAAACACATCAAATTTATAAACAGATAATCAATTCTAATTAAAATGAAAAATAAAATCTTAAGAAAAATTACAGAATTAACAAATCATAATCATGTAAAATTAACTAGCAAAGGTAATATGTCTATTTTCTTTGCAACATATCTTGCTAAAAAAACAAATTCTAAAACATATTTTTTAATTCCAGATCAAGGTGGTTGGTTAACATACAAGAAATATCCAAATATGTTCAAATTTACAACCAAAGAAATAAAGACAGATAGAGGAATCATCGACTTAGAGGAATTAAAGATTCTTGCACCAAAGAGTAGCGCAATCATATACGCAAATCCTGCAGGATATTTTGCAGAGCAACCTATGAAAGAAATTTATGAAATATGTAAAGAAGCAGGATGCCTAGTTATTCTTGATGCGTCAGGAGCTTTAGGCAAAAAAGAATGGTGCAATGGTGAATATGCAGATTTTATTATCGGAAGCTTTAGCAAATGGAAACCAGTCAATGTTGGTTCTGGAGGATTTATTTCATCAAAAGAATCTTTCATAGATAATGATATTTTTTCAATACATAAAGACTGCGATAATAAATATGAAATAATTTATGAAAAACTAATACAGGCAGGAGAAAGAATTGAAAAATTCATAAAGATTGCCGAGAAGATAAAAACAGACCTTAAAAATTTTAATGTCCTTCATAGAGAAAAACAAGGGCTTAACGTCGTAATTGCCTATGATTCAGAATCAGAAAAAGCAAAAATTACACAATATTGCATTGATAATAATTACGAATATACCGAATGTCCAAGATATATTAGAGTAGAAGAAAAAGCAATAAGCATAGAAGTGAAAAGATTAGAATGAAAATAAAAACTAAAATTGCGGAACTTGGACTAAAAAAAGAATTAGTAAAATCAAAGATTAGATATAAAATTGAGCAAAAAAAACATGCTATTGGCGAGAAATTATGTCGAATTGATACAATACAAAGAATAAAACGAGCAAGAACAAATAAAAAAATGGCTCAATTTGGTTCATATACTGTTTTTACTGGCTTTGCACTTTCAGGATTATTTTATTTCTTAATAATATTCTATTATAATAATCCATATTACGTCATGCTAGGAGGCATATATTACATATTAAGTTGGGCATTACTTATCATAGGTTTATATATTACAGGCAAAAGTTATTTATTTAAGAAGATTATTTCATATTTTTGTTATTGAGGTGAATGAAAAATGGTAAAAGAACCGGAATCAATGGAACAATTAGTACATCATACATTAAGAACACTACCTAACGACGGAACAATAAGATTATGGGTTTATAAAAAAGATTGTCCAGCATGCAAAAAGGGCAAAATGGGAAAGCCAAAAGATCCAAAAACTGGCAAGGCAAAAATCAGAGCTAAAGAATATGTCTGTCCTGAGTGCGCTCATTCTATCGAGAAAGCAGAATATGAAGACACTTTAGTTGCAGAAGCAGTATACAAATGTCCTGAGTGCAAAAAGGATGGAGAATGGACTGGCTCTTTTAAAAGAAAAACCATACAAGGTGCCCCAACGATTAGAGTTGTTTGTGAACATTGCGGTGCATTTATCGATGTAACAAAAAAATTCAAAGCAAAGAAAGTTAAAAAGAAAAAATAGCTTTTATCGTGCTGTTGAGTGTTAGCGAAACTTCAAGTTATTTGAAGGCTTAGAAATATATAATATTTCAAAGACGTGCTTATTTTCGCCAACGTTTATTAAAAGGTTGAAAGAAAAAATAGCTTTTTTATTCTATTTTTTTTCAATTAGTTTTATAAAGATATGTCCCTTAGTAGTGATATGATTGAAGTTAAAGGATACAAAGAAGCTCAAGATATTGCACGAGAAAAAAGACTAAATGATAATTCTTCATGGTCACCATCTGACAATAGACTATTAAGATTAGTTAATAATCAAACAGAATACAGAGTTCCTCAATCATCCAATCAATCAATATCTAAAAATTCTACAATTGATACATTTGTAAAAGCTCTTTTAGGCATGTTTGATTCAAAAATTCAAAATATTAAATATGGAGAACTTACTTATGATCCATATGTTGCAACAAATTATTTTACACGTTTTCTCTAAATAATACAAACAAACTATGTTCTAAAAAAACATAATAAGCAAAGAAAATGACTCCTAATCAATTTTTAGAATAAAAAAGTATTTATATTAGGCTACCAAATATAGTCATTATGTCATACTTTATTAAAGAAGAAGAAGAAATTCTAAAAAAAATAAGAACATTAAGAAAAAGAGAAATAGATGCATTTAATGAATTTGACAAAAGATTTAGAACAATATATGACCATAAACTTTTGGTTAAAAAAATTATTGAGAACACAACAATAATCATAAAACAATATAATAAATTACAAAGGACTAAGGATACAAAAGAAGCAGTATCAATTATCAAAGATATAGAT
>CAYZMD010000095.1:0-4107 GCA_964479425.1 uncultured Methanosarcinales archaeon
ATGGGAAGAGATTTAAAAATAAAAGATAATACTATTGATTTTCCAGCTTCCTTTTATTCTGAAAATGTTGGAATATTATCAATAGTTGCTCCTAATATTAAAGTAACTTTGAATGATAGAGATGGAAAGGAATTATTTTTAAAATATTTTGATAAAGATTCTAAACCTTATACACGAAATGTTGCCATTAATGCTTCTGTTGCAGTTTTAGTTTTCCCAAATTACGATATCGCAGAAGCAATTTTTAATGGAACCTTGGAATACCATTTCCTACAGGAAACAAGAGAACATGGTTATTTAAGAAAAGAATTAGAAAAATATGAACCTAGCTTAGGACCTAAAAAAGGACTTATTAAAGGATTACTTAATAAAATTTTATAACTAATTTTCTTATAATGTCTCAGGTTTTTTCTGATAAAAACAATATTTTATTTATAGTGGAGCTGTCGATTGTTTTACTCTTTCGTCGTTGTTATTATTGGCAGGAATATTGCTTGTTCTGGTCTATTTTTAGAATGGGTATGTTTAATATAGTTTTTAAAAATAAAAAAAATAAAAAATTATTTTTCCATTATTTTACTTAATACAGCTTTCCAGTTCTTTACTGATTGATTTTTTACATAGTTCCTTGCTAAAGTTCCATCTTCTTGACGATATAAAGATTTAATATCATCAGTGCTAAAGAACATAACTGTCGCATCGTTGATTTTCATTCTAGAGGGTTGGTAGCGATTTGGTTTTTTCAGAAAATCAAATGCATAAGCCATAGGGTGCTGATGGTGATTCATGTCTGTAACGACTGCAATATAAGGGATTCCTTTGTTTGCAGCAGTTATTGCGACTGGAAACCCATAAGCCAATTCTTGATGAATCAAATCATCTTTAGCCAAGCACTTATCTGTTCCCTTAGCAAACATCAAATCTGTCAATAATACATCGTATTTCGACGCTGAAGGTGAAACAAGTTCTTCTTTCATTGCAAGTCCTAATGTTTTATATCTCTGTTCTAATTCTTCACGCTCTTGAGTCCCTTTACTAAAATGACCAAATAGATTTTGTATTTTATCTCTTTGCATTTTTAGGTTATAGAAAGGATTTGCTTCCAAAATTTTTGCAATAGCATCATCATAATTATCGACAAGTACTACGTTATAATCTTTTAAAAGGTCCAACGCGGCTTGGGCATGTCTTGGATTATCCTCAACAACCAATATTTCTAGTTTTTTTTCTTCCATTTTTTCCTCCTATTTGTTTTTTTCTTTTAAGGATTATTTTGTAATAAAAAAAATAAAAAAAGTTTTATTCTATTTTTCTATGTTCTCTTGTACAATTCTTGATAATCAACATCTTTTCTTCTTTATTCCAAGGAACTTTTGCAGATACACCAGAACCTCGAGCATCTCTATATTCAAGGATGGTTTCTTTTTCTGTATGTTTAACATATCCTCTTTTTCGCTCTGCTGCGCCATGACAACTTGATCCACTTAGATAGTATTCGTTATCTCCTCTGTATCTTATATCCGCAGTTGTAATTATATGTACTCCATCTTTTCTAATAAGAGTCTCTCCGCCGCCAGTATCATATTTTAATATAATATCTCCATTTTCATAATGTACAACATTTACATGGTCTCGAAGTGTCCCATCATAAAATTCTTCAGCTTCTTTGTAACGCATTTTGATTCCTGGAGATAATTTACTTTTATCTTTGATAATATGACGTTGTTGGGCAATTAAATAATATCCATCTCTAACTTTAAACACTGCGTCTCCTCTTTTTAAAGAATGCTTTAAATTTTCATGTCCATATTTATCTTTTTCTTTTGATAATCTGTCATATATTTTTTGAATTTTTTCTTGTAAATCTTCCATTTTTTCCTCCTATTTTATATTCATTTTAATTTATTTATTAATAAGTAATGACACGTAGATAGTTAAATATTCCTTTTAATATTTTTAACAAAAGAGCAAAACTTATATACTAATTACACTTATATTGACTTATGAAAGAGAAACTTGACTTAAAAGATAAAAAAATACTTTATGAATTAGATAAAAATAGTCGACAAACTCTTTCAAAGCTAGGTAAAAGAGTAAGATTAAGCAAAGAAACTGTTTTTCATAGAGTCAATAATCTAATTGAAAGAGGATTCATCTTAAGATTTCAAACAGTTATTTCTGCTTACAGATTAGGATATCAATCATATAAGATTTATTTCAAACTTCAAAATATGACTGAGGAAACTAGATTAAAGATTCAAAATTACTTTTTGAAAAATAATACAGTTTATTGGATAGGAAATTGTCAGGGAAGATGGGATCTGATAGTAGCCATATGGGCAAAGAATATTCAAGAGTTTGGTGAATTTGAAGATGAAGTCTTAAATAAATTCAGTAATTTTATTCAAGAAAAAGAAATTTCAATAAATAGAAAGGCAATACAGTTCAATAGAAATTGGTTTTATTCAAAGAATGAACCACGAATAGAAACTGACTTTGGTGAAGAATTAGAAGAAATAAAACTCGACGAGACTGATTTTGCAATTTTAAAATATCTAGCAACTAATGCTAGAATCAAAATCGTAGATTTAGCTAAAAAAGTAGGTGTTTCTGTTACTGTTATAAGATATAGGATAAAACAATTAGAAAAAAACAAAGTTATATTGAATTACAAATACGCTCTTAATCCAAAATTATTAGGATATGAAACTTGTAAGTCATTTATCCATTTCAAAAATATTACATCAGAGAAAAGAAGACAGTTAATAAATTATTGTAAGATGAATCCAAATATAGTTAATATTGTTTTGACTATTGGATCATGGAATATGGAAATAGAATTTGAAGTTAAAAATTTCGAAGAATACTATAAAAATATGAATGAAATCCAAGAAAAAAATAATGATATAATAAAAGGTTATGAATCTGTTTTCTTTTCTTCAGAACCAAAACAAAGTTTTGTACCTAATGCTTATCCTGTAATTTGATAATTACTTAACATGTGAGCCAAGAACGGATGGCGTAGTCAATCGAGATGAGCGTAGCGAATCTCTTAGCGTTTGTCATATATGAGTGAGCCAAAGGCGAAAACGTCCTTAAGCATCGTAGGCGCGAAGAGTTACGATAAGGCACGTTTACTAACTTTAAAGATGATATTTAAATATTAACTATTGATGACTTTGATTAACCTCTAAAATTTTTAATTTTTTAATGATTTATTTATACATCAAAGTTCGCTATATAGGGTTTATCAAAAACCTCTATTATAGAATAAGACATTAATATTTATTACGTTATATATTGAACCGCAAACGGAATTTATAACTTTTGCGGTTGGTACACTTAAAAATTATAAATTTTTGGTGCCTCAGATGCTATAGCTTCTAAGGATATACCAGTCCGTAAAAATAATTATAAATTTCACTTATGGACAATTATATATTATTTCGATACTTTTTTTGCTGTGTTCCATAATTTTTCAAATATATTTTTTTGTAATTTTGCCATTTCCAAGTCTTGAATAATCACACCTTTGAGGCTATTTTCTTCAAAACTCACAAAAGCAATTTTATCCTGATAAATGAAACATTCCGATTCAGAAGTTAAATTTTCCAAAGATCTAAATTCAGTTCCAAAAATTTTTTTATTTTTTATTTCTTTAATTTCAGATTTATTAATCAAAGCCTTTGCATGTATTTTTTTTTCTCTTTTTTTTCTATAATATATCTCTGAGAAGACTTCAGAAAATTTAAGCCATTTTTTTATAGCTCCGATTATGTAAATTGTTTCATTAGGTTTTTGCAGTAAATCATTGATTATTGTTTTTAGACCTTCTTTTCCTTCAAAGATTTCAATATAATGTTTTCTAGGAACACTTTTTTGTATTTTTTCTAGTTCTGGAAGTATTTTGTTAATTTTTTCTCGTTTTTCGTCCAATATATTTAGCAGTTGCTTAGGAGACGCCGCCTGATAAAAAGTAATGTTATCCTTTTTAGTTGTAGATATTAGACCTTTTTCTATGAGAGATTTTAATATTCCATAAGTTGTCGTTCGAATGATACTTGATTTTTTAGATATATCATGAACTTTTGCACTTCCTAGGTTTAA
>CAYZMD010000095.1:4207-5931 GCA_964479425.1 uncultured Methanosarcinales archaeon
AGCTTTACTGCTTTCTTCCAATACTGTAAAAGCTGATAAAGTTCCTCTTAAAATAAATAGAGAAATAGCTCAAGTTACAAAAGATAATGGAAAGCCTGTTTCTAAGGGACAAATATGGATAAAAAATCTACCATTAAATTCTGATTTTTATGGTTTATGGGAAAAATGTAATGGTTCAGATTTGTACAAATTTAGACTAAGTTTGCTTCCTATAAAATACAAATCATTCAGTTTGGGAGTGGCTGTTCAACACGTAGATAAAACTAATTTTAATGCACATAACGATTTGGGATTATCATTAAGAATTAATGGTAAATTAAATCGAAAAACATTTGGAAAAATTGATTTAAGATATTTTCCAAAAGAAAGAACTATTGATAGCTATGCTTTTATTTCAAGAAAGAAATTATTTTTGGATTGCATTAGTTCTTATAATCATGAAACAGATTCTGCAATGTTTGTACCGGGAATAGATTACAAATTAAACAAGAATTGCTCTATAGGTCTCGAAAGTAAATTTACTGGAAAAATTAAAGTTCTTCAAACCCGATATACTGGTATGAGGTTTAAATTAAAATTTTAGAATGAAAGATTCAAAACAAGAATATAATCTTGGAGCAGAGGGATATCAAAGAGCTACTCAAAGACAATTAAGAAAATTTGCATATGAGCCGACTTTAAGAGCAAATATACCGGATTTAAAGTCTAAACGAGTTATAGATATTGCTTGTGGGGAGGGTATCTCTTCAAGAATTATGTTGAATTCAGGTGCAAGAGAAATTGTCGGTGTTGATATTTCAGAAGAATTAATTGAAAAAGCACAAGCGTTCCAAACACCAAATATTCGATATCATGTTCGTGATGCTATTCATGAAAGTTTAAAAGATTTTGGAAAATATGATGTCGTTACAGCTATAATGTATTTACATTATGCTTCATCAAAAGATGATCTAAAATTAGCAATTAAGAATATCGGAAATGTTTTAACACCCGATGGGCTTTTTTATGGAATGACTGTCAACCCGAATTTATTAAGAGAAGGTTATCAAGATTATGGTATTAAAATAACTCCCATGGGAAGTTCTGAAGGTAGCAGAGTAAAAACAGAATTACATAGTTTGGATTGGGAAAAATTTTGTGAGTTTAGTAATTATCATTGGTCTCAAAAGACTTATGATACAATTTTTCAAAATGAAGGGTTTGAAACAAAATGGCATAAAGGAATAGTATCTGATGACGGAATAAAAAAATTTGGAAATGATTTTTGGAAAAAATATAAACAAGAACCAATATATTGGACAATGACTGCAAAGAAAGTGAAAATCTCAAAATAAGGTGTGTGGTTTTGAAGTATCATTTTAATTTTTAGTGTCTTCTCATAATTAGACTTAACAATCGTATGTACAATAATCTTTAAGCTCTCAAATTATTAACAATCTACTCAAACATCATCTTTTGACTTTTGTCTATAAAACTCCTGTTGATCAAGAATTTTTAAAGGAAGTTCAGTTCCTTGTTGATGACCCATACCGTAACCAGCAGGATGAGATGGCATACAAACATCAGATACGAAATATAATTCTCCATCTTTTTGTGTGATATGTCCTGGATAAAAAGAATGAGAAAAGCCTCTAATTGAACTATTTGGATTATTAATCATAATTTGGGAGGATCTTCTTAGGTAGATTTTATCTCCTTCAGATACATCTATCGCTCTTTCTAGT
>CAYZMD010000096.1:0-5867 GCA_964479425.1 uncultured Methanosarcinales archaeon
TAAATATGTTAAAAATATATGTGCTAATTGATTCATAGTTTAATATAAAGTGTATTTCTTATAAAGATATTGGAACAAGGATTTACCCACAAAACCCTTTCTCTAACGTATTTTATTTTACTTAACAGTGCTTCCAAAAATTATAAATACTTAATATATTTTAATATCTTTATATGACAATAAAAATAAGTGCATGGTGTGGCGGACTGGCAGCAATACTAGCCTTTGCTTCTGAATCAGCTAAAGGGGCATGTTCATTACCTAAAGATTGTAAATTTTTTGAAAAGAAAAGTTGAGTTATATGAAGAATAAAATAAATAATACACAAAAGAAAGTAGGATATATTATTCTTGGAATAGTTTGTGTTACAATATTATTAATTGTCATATTTGGAGATTCATGGGATGAAGCAGCAGAAAAGCAAAAACTTCTCACAGAACAAGCACAAAGAGAAGATGCTACAAGGGCTGAACAGAAAGCAAATCAATGTCTAAAACAAGGCTTAATACAGTCTGATTGGAGTTATTGTATTGATTTATGTATGTATGATAAAGATGATGGTGCATCATCAAGGTTTTGTGAACAAGTATGTGATTCGGCAGACAGACTCGATGGTAGTTACGGGACAGAATATATGGATAAACGGATTCAGAGTTATAAATGCAGTAAATGTGGTGAATGTACAGAAGAACAATTAAAAGTAATTAAAGAGAAAAACAAACAAAAAGAAGAAGAAACAAGATTATATGAATTAAGAGAGAATTGCAGACTCAAATGTCATGATGAAGCAAGTAATCAGATTGGCGATGAAGAATGCTATGTTAATAAAGAAAATCGAGTAACTAAACCGGCATGTGATGAAATCATTATCAAATGTATTAAAAGAGAAAAATGTAATGAACTTGAATAAATATAAACTTCTTTTTTTTTAAATTGTTTCTTTATGCTTTTTAATTCTCAAAATTATTGAACTTAACACTTCCTAAACACAAAAGTGTGACCTTATAGTTTAGAAGATGTTACGTACAATACTTACCCAAGGATCCTTCCAACATATTCAACTAAACTAGCACAATCTTTATTCTCCAATTCTTCAACCAGTTTATTCATTCCTACAATCTTATAGAAATTAAATATGGATTCTTTTTCTGCTTTTAGATCAGGGTATATTTCTAAAAACTTTTTTTTCATAATATTCCTTGAAAAATCATTTGAAAGAAGATTGTTAGTAATTGTTACAGTATTGTCGCTTACAGCTTTAAGAAAATCTGTTTCAATTGAATCTCTAACGTCTCTGTTTAATAGTTCTTTAATGCTATATCCTTTTTGTTCAATTATGTGAGAACATCCATTATACATTAATTCAACATGATCTTTTACTTTTTCTATAGGTATGCTATGAGAAACACCAGTATATAAAAAAGCAGCATAATCTGCAGATCCTTCTTTTATTAATAAATAGTCATCAAGCAATTTTTGTTCAATCTCTATAAGATGCCATACTTCGTGTGCAATAATATCTTATTTTCTTTTATAATTTAATGAATCAAAATGACTTGAAATTACTATGTCTGCGTCTATTTCAAATTTAGATTGAGATGGAATAATTTTTGTTGGATCAAAATTTAATGCTTCTTTACTTACGTCTATATTAAGATAATCTTTCCAAAAAAAATATGATGATGCTTGCGTCAATCTTATACTAGCTTCTTTGGTTTTTATAGTATTAACTGGAATGAATGCATAAACAGTTCCAGGGATTCCTAGGTCTACATCTTTTTTTATAATTCTTGGAGTATAGCTAAGCTTAGCTCCCAATTTTTCATAAAAATCAAGTATTTCCTGTAACATGTGTATTATATGTATAGATTAAATAAAAAGCTTTAGTTGTTTTGGTAATTGATTCATAGTTTACATTAGACTCAAAAATCGCAACTAATGAATGTTAGACGATCCGACGAATAAAGTGAGAAAAAAAAGGTTTAATAACAGAAAGATTTATATGTAATTATTCCCTTTAAAATAACAAAATGAATTCAGAAAAACAAAACAATGGTGAGTCATTAGTTCAATTAGAATTATGCAAAAAGAGTCTTATAGATACTTTATACAATATTTCTAGATTTTATTTTCAAGCAAGTCAAGGTGTTCGAGAATTTGCAGACCATGATAAGTCTAAAGTATTAGGTGAATCAATGTATATAAGATTGGAAGATTGCATAGAAGGTTTTTCTGTTAAAGATGGAATTTATCAACCAAATACAGATTTAAATTTTTCTTCAGATTTTCATTTATCAAAAGGATATTGGAGAATTAAATCCCCCAAAAAAATAGAATCAATAGTATTGAAAACGAAGACACCTTATTCCGCAATTGAAAAAGTAGAATGTAAAAGTGATGGATTGTATATGATGCTTCCAATATCAGATATGAAAATTCCATTAGTAATTAGTTTAAAACCGCTATATTAATTTTTTTTTCTTGATTATATTATATCTAACAATTCCTGTAGATCTTTATCAGACATGACGTTTATTATCTCTGCATAATCAATGACTTCAATTTTATCAGGAGTAATTGTATTCCATATGAGAACTGCAGGAATTTCAAAATTACCATTATATTCAAATAAGGGAACTTTTGACTGCCAATATTGTTTCCAACTTTCTTGTCTTAGCTCATCAGTTATATCATCAGCTTTCATATTAAGAAGTGGTTCTAAGTATTTTCTATCAACAACATCTGCAGTATCAAGTGGAGTTAAATGTATTTTTAATAGTGCGTAATTTTCTAACGCTTGACCTCTACGAGCAAGTCCAATTCCTTCCATTAAATTTTTCCATGCATTTGGAAATTTTGGATTCTTCATCCAAGAATTCGGTTCTGCTTCAAGTAGTGCGTGAGAGACTCCATCATAAATTTTTTGATCTGCTATATTTTCTAAATCCCCAAAAGAAACAAGTCGTCTAGCAGGGATAAGCCCTGACTCTTCGTGCCCTCCATAAATTATTGATTTGCAATTATCAGGCGTTGTGTAATGGAAGACTTCAATCTTTTTCATCATATATGTGTAAGCTTGTTTTAACTCTTAAATCTTATGTAATTTATGGCTTATTGGAAGGAAATAATATGTGTCGTGTCTCACGTAACAAAACTAAGAAATCAATTCCCGTAGTAATCAAACTTTACTCTTTCGTATATTTGCTTTGCCTGGGGTTCAAATTCATTTACATTTATATTATTTTTTTTAAGGGAACTAAGGACATTGATTGAACCTACTAGATGGACATCCCAAAAATATTTACCTGACAGAATTTGCTCTCCTCTATCTCTAATCAGAATTTTTTGCCTTTGTAAACTTAAATTCCCTTTTGCATGAGGTTCTGTAAAATTAACAATATTTTCAAGTAAAGTAGCTGTTTTCTCTCGAAACCCTTCTTCATAACCTTGATTGAATTCAATAATTCTCTGATATCTTTCCCACATTTCCCCAATATAATTAATTTGATCCTGGGTAATGTAGTCATTTTTAATAGAGTATATCACTATATTTTTACAAGATTTTTGATATTCCGTTAGAAAGGTATTGGCTGAAAGAGCATGTATTGCGCCAATTCTTTTATCATTAGCTAATTTGGTTGCCTTCCTCAATATTATACCGCAATCACTTACTATAATTTTATCCATATTTTTTTTTAAAAAGAAGGGTAAGTTAAAAAGCTTTAGTTGTTTTAATAATTGATTCATAGTTTGATATAAAGAGTTCACTTAATCAATTTGTGCCCATACAAATTATTTTTTCGTATCTTTGTGCCCGTAACTTCTTACTTGGTCGATAATCAGTCTTTAAAACATAGAAAGAATTTGAGCATATTTTGATTTAATATCTTTTAATCTTTTTTTAGTCAGTTTGTGATCATCATCTTTTAATTCCCAGCAAATTTCGGTAACAGGCTCACCATCAATACTTTCATCAAAATCCAAATAATTTCGATCGTCTCCATTTGGCCCATAGAAAAATTCATAATCATAATATGCTAAAAACTCTTGATACTCTTTGATATTCAAATTATCATAATTATCAATGATGTAATCAATTACTTGAATTATGAACTTTATAATTTTTTTAGCAAATACTTTATCTTCAGGAATTATTTGGTCATTATATTTTTGCCAATCATTCTGGATTTTATTGTATTCCTTATTTATTTCATAATATTCATTGTCAAGTTCTTTAGGTAGTTTTATTTTAAGCATAGAAGAAGTTAAATATATTCAATATTAAAAAGTATCGGAAATGTCAAATTAAAAATTGCAATTAACATGAAGATAAATAAAATTGATTCTTATTCATTTCTCTCTTTTCTTTTCTAGCTCTGCTCTTTGAGCAAATGATTTTCTATTACCCTTATGGACTGGTCTATATTTTCCTTTTTTATTTCCTTTAATATCTTTTTCTCCTTTTTTTGGAGGCTCTGCAGCTTTACCTTCAGCTGTTTTTGCATATTCTGAGTGATATTTATGATTAATAACCTGAATTTCTTGTTTAATTAATTTTTCAATCTTAATTAGATAACTTTTTTCTTCAGCACAACAAAAAGTATAGGCTGCTCCTTTTGCTCCTGCTCTAGCAGTTCTTCCAATTCTGTGAACATATATTTCAGGTTGATTAGGTAATTCATAATTGATAACATGCGAAATATTGTCTATATCAATACCTCTTGCAGCAATATCAGTTGCAACCAAAACCTTAATCTTACCTGCTCTAAAATCTTCAATAGCTTTAGTTCTTTTCTCTTGTGATCTATCACCATGAATTACATCGCAAGGTATATCATATCTTTTAAGGAACATCGTAATGTGATCTGCCTTGCTCTTTGTTCTCGTAAAGATTAATGCACTTTTAACTCGTGCTTTTCTGATAAGTTTATTTAATAATTTTTGCTTTGAGTTTTTGTCAACATAGTAAACTTGTTGATTGACACTATCAACAGTCGTAGCTCCATTATCAATTTTAATATGGATAGGATCAGATAGTAATGTTTTTGCTAGTTTATTAACTTCTGAAGACATAGTAGCTGAAAAGAATAAAGATTGTCGTTTTTTTGGTAGACTCTCTATTATTTTATTGATGTCATCAATAAAACCCATGTCCAGCATTTTGTCAGCTTCATCAAGCACAAAGTATTCAATATTTTTTAATGTAAGTTTTTTTTGACCCAGTAAATCTAATAATCTTCCAGGTGTTGCAACAATAATATTTACACCTTTTTTAAGGGCTTCAACTTGTAATTGTTGCTGAATTCCTCCTAAAATAACTGTATGTTTAAAATCAAGAAATTTACCATAGGCAGAAATACTCTCGCCAATTTGTACTGCAAGTTCTCTAGTTGGAACTAGTATAAGTGTACTAATATTTTTTGGACATTTTTCATTCATCCTTTGTAATATCGGTAGAACAAATGCAGCAGTTTTTCCAGTACCTGTTTTTGCAATACCAATTAAGTCTTTACCTAGTAAAAGACCAGGTATTGATTTCTCTTGTATTGGAGTTGGAACTGTATATCCCTTTAGAGCTATCGCTTTAAGAAGTGGTTCTATTATTTTTAAATCTTCAAATTTTATTCTTTCTGTCACGATATCTTCTTAAAAGAACTATTCAATTATAAAAGTATCTTACATTAATGGATATTGTAAATCGTGTTTTTGATTCTACACGCAACAAATATAAGGAACTATAATTCCCACCATTTCTCCAGTATTCTTTTCATTATTATTACAAAAAGCACCAGCAATATTGTTAACTAAACTCCCGCCCATAGATTCACATTCAGATTGTGTCAATGCGCCTTTCTTTATGTCTTTGT
>CAYZMD010000097.1:0-5783 GCA_964479425.1 uncultured Methanosarcinales archaeon
ACAAGAAAAAGAATAGAAACAATTGTCCTTGGGTTAAAAAAAGGACGATGCATGAATATGTCGATTTCATAAAAGGAGAAACTGATGAGATTAAGCTTGCATTAGATAATAATGATATGGATAATCTTGAAGAAGAAATAGGAGATACATTCAGTACACTCGTATTTCTTACAGTTTTGGCTGAAGAAAAAGGACTATCTATGAAAAAAGTTCTTGAAAGAATAAACAAAAAATTCAAAGACAGAAAACCGTGGGTGTTTGGCGACATGAAAGGTATTGACACTCCAGAAAAGGCTGTTGCAGAATGGAACAGAATAAAAAATGAAGAAAAACTACGTAAAAAGCAACGTCTGTCAAATTGATGATTTAACTTGTTTTGGATGCTGTGGAAATAATTATAAAACAAAAGACGAAGTTCTTATAGGTATAAAAAAAAACACAAAAGAATTTGAAGACTGGATTTCTTTAGAAAAACCAGTAAAAGACTTTCTTCGCAGAATGAGATTTGTAAGAGATTGTGGTGTGTGTTTTAGCGTCATTGAAAAAGACGGCAAGGTCTTTTGTCCAGGACATCCTGAATTAAACAATGGAAATGATTTACGAGAAGGGCACTGTGATATTCATTATTTATGCAAAACTGCATATTTTTACAAAGAATGGGATGACAAAAAGAAAGAAAAATTCATTAAGTTTATAAAATCCAAAAATCTTGAATGGTATGAGTTCAGCATTGGTATGGATAATGATTCTTTGCTGAAAGAATTTGAAGATGATAAAAAATATTTTTAAACATGATAAAAGCAATAGTATTTGATTGGTGGGGAACTTTAGCATATAGACCACATGTAACTCATTTATTAGAGAAAGTTACAGGAAAAAGTCATCATGAAGTATTAAGAGCTTATGAAAAAACAACTTGCCTAAAATTCTGGGGAAATTATGAAAGAGCATTAGACGCATTATTTAAAGAGCTTAACATAAAAGACGATAGAAAATTAAGAAAAGAAATCAAGCGAAGATTATCGGCAGTTAAATTATATAATGATGTTAAACCAGTAATAAAAGATCTTAAAAAAAAATATAAAATAATTATGTTGTCAAATGGAACTAATTACGGAGAAAAATCTCTGTACAAATTTAGGATGAATACTAAATTTCATTTAATTTTATTCTCGGCAAAAACAAAATTACTAAAGCCAAGTAAAGAAGCTTACAATAATATGCTTAAACTTGCAGGACTAAAAAAGGACGAAGTAATAATGATAGGTAACACTTATGACGATGACGTTGTAGCCGCAGAAAAAGTTGGAATAAAAGCATATTTACTCGATAGACAAGATAAGCATCCTGAAGTTAAAAATAGATTAACAAATCTAGAACAAATATATAGGGTATTAAAATGACTGACTGCATCCAACATAAATCAGAGACTTCTGAGGATGCAAGTAAAACTTGCATCTTTTGTAAAATTATTAATAAAGATATACCTAGTTCAAAAGTTTATGAAGACGACGATTTTATTGCTATATTAGACATTAGTCCAGCAAACAAAGGTCATACATTAATTATTCCTAAAAAACATTCTGAGACTCTATTAGATACAGAGGATGAAATATTAAAAGAAATGCTACCAATAGCAAAAAAAATAGCCAAAGCAATTTGTCAAACAACTGGATGCCCTGGTTATAATATATTAATCAATAATTACAAAGTAGCAGGACAATTAGTTCCTCATATCCATCTACATATAATTCCAAGAACTAACAAAGATGATTTTCAATTGGAATGGACTCATAAAGAATATGAAGAAAACGAAATGCAAAAATTAGCTGATGAGATTAAATCATCGTTATAATTAAAATGAACCAAAAACAATCATTAGCATTATTAAAAAAATACGCACCTTCTAAAGAAGATTATAATAAAGTTCTAACTCATGGGAAAGCTGTTCAAAAATACGCTATTGAACTTGCTAAACAACTAAAAGAAAAAGGAATAAAAGTTGACATGGAAATTATAAAAAATGGTTCTTTACTACATGACATAGGCTATTTTATTGTTTACAAAGATAAACCAAATAGAATTAGGCATGGAATTGAAGGAGGAAAATTTCTTAGAAAAGAAAAGTTACCAATATATGCAAGAATTGCAGAGCGACATATTGGAGTTGGTTTAACTAAAAAACAAATAATAAAACAAAAGCTACCTCTTCCCAAAAAGGATTTTATGCCAAAAACAATCGAAGAACAGATTATCGCTTATGCAGATACATTAATTAGCTTTGATAAGAGAAAAACTGCAGAATGGGCATATAAAATTTTTACAAAACGCGCCGGCAAAGATTATGCTGACTTTTTTGCTCACGTCCATAATGAATTAATGGAAATACTAAAATAAATATTTAATTATTTTCTATAAGACAATAATAAAACAACACATCCATTAGTTTTATAAGTATTTAGTCTCTAAATAGTGATGTAAAACTGGTGTTATTATGAACTTTGATATTAAAGCAATAAAAGAGGAACAAAAGAAATTAGCAAAAAAGATATTGCTAAAGACTGAGTTTGATAATGTTAAATATATTGCTGGCATTGATAATGCGTATATCGACAATAAAATCATTTCTGTTATTACTGTATTAAATTATGAAACATTAGAATTAATTGAATATAAACATAGTATTGGTATTCCAAAGACTCCTCATATTCCTGGATTTTCAAGTTTTAGAGAAGTTGAATTTTTAATGGATGCATATAATCAACTAGAAATAAAACCAGACATCATCATTGTTGATGGTGACGGGATTTTGCATACAAAAGGATTAGGTATTGCAAGCCACTTAGGAATTCTACTTGAATTACCAACAATAGGTATTTCAACAAAAATAAACAAAGGTCATGTAAAGAAAGAAAGAATCATTGTAAATGAGCAAGTAAAAGGTTATGCGCTTAAAACAAGAGACAAAGCCTTGCCTATTTATGTTTCACCAGGACATATGATTGGATTAAAAAAAACATTGGAAATCACAAAAAAACTATTGACAGGAAACAAACTTCCAGCTCCAATTCATTTAGCACATAAATTTGCTATTAAATTAAAAAGACAAGAAAAAGAGAATAAATAATAATTAAAAAAATATTAAAATAAAAAAAACTATCTTAATCTTACAACTTCTAGAGTTCTTGGTGCCACTGTTTCAATTCTATTCTGCTTATGTATACTTCTTGCTAAGTCTAAACATCTAGAATTCTCACCGTGAACAACGATAACTTTCTTAGGTTTAGGACTACATTTGTAGACATAATTCATTAGTTCTTTTCTGTCAGCGTGATCTGAAATCTCGATTTTATGTACTTCCATTTTTATTGGAGTTATTTCTTGACTAGATCCTTTTTGTGTAACAAGTTCTCTTAACCCATTTTTAATCCTTTTACCTAAACTACCTTCACCCTGATAACAAGTAAAAATTAAACTGTTAGTTGTATTATCTGCAAAATGTTTTAGATATTCTACACTAGGTCCACCAACAAGCATTCCACTTGTAGCCAAAATTACGCAAGGTCCTTCATATTCAATAACATCCATTCTTTCTTTATGACTTCCGATTCTCTTAAAATACGGGGCTAAAAAAGGATTATTGTCCTTATGATATATTTGTTTACTGATATTCTTATTCAAAAATTCAGGATAAGCTGTATGAATTGCTGTAACATCCCAAACCATACCATCAATATAAACAGGAATCTCGTCAATAACTTTAGTTCTTATCAAATTCTCAAGCATTACAATAATATCTTGAGCCCTTCCTGTTCCAAGTACTGGTACTAATATTTTACCGCCTCTCTTGACAGTAGCTTTGATTACATCTCCCATAATTTTGTCTCCTTCTTTTGGATTTGGAAGTATATTATCTTTCCCACCATAAGTTGATTCTATCATTAATGTTTCAACTCTTGGAAATCTTGTATTTGCTCCTTCAAGGAGTTGAGTTCTTGCACCCTTCAAATCTCCAGTATAAACAAAATTATGAAGTCCATTGCCAATATGAAAATGACAAATTGCAGCTCCAAGAATATGTCCTGCATTATAAAGTGTTAATCTTACATCAGGAGTTATATCTGTAACTTCTTCATAGTTTAATGTAATAGTATGCTTAACCATTTCTTTAACTTCTTCAGAAGTATAGATTGGTTCTTTACCATCATTTCTCATTATTTTTACTAAATCAAGAGCAAGTAAAGACATTACATCTCTAGTTGGTTCAGTACAATATACAGGTCCAGTATATCCATATTTAAACAAGTAAGGTAAAAACCCGCTATGATCTAAATGACTGTGTGTTATAACAACAGCGTCTAATTCATTAATTTTAAACTCAGGAGCTTCTAAGAAAGGATAATGTCCTGCATCATTTGCAACATCTATTCCACAATCCATCAATACTCTTGACTCAGGCGTCTGTAGTAAAAAGCAACTTCTACCAACTTGTCTTGCTCCGCCAAGAAAACTTAATCTAATCCATTCATTCTTTTTAGCTCTTAACCAACCGTCATATATTCTATGCCCTACTTGATTAAGAAATTTTCTTCTCTCGTCAGAATTTTTATAAAGAACAGCTCTTATATTTTCAATAATTTTAGATTTAATAGGCGGATTTCTTCTAATTAAAGGAACCCATAATGTTTTTTCTCTAATATCTTTTAATAAACTTCCTTGTTTACCAATTGCAAGTCCAGGCTTATCAACTTCTATTACAACTTGACTTCTGTGTGAATCAAAAATTACTTGAGCAAGACCTGCTTCTTCAGGAATTATTTTTCTAATTTCAATTTCTGCTTTTTCCAAGTCTAAAACAATACTTGGATCTGGTCTTAACTCTATTCTTTTCTTGATTTCCATTACTATTTCTCTAATAATACCTTTATTATCAAAAAAAAAATCTTTATCTTTAGTATAAAGAACTATGTTAGCTGCTTCAAAAACAGCGTCGCTAATTAGTCTTTTTGAGTTAGGTATTTTTTCTAAAATTTCCTTAAGTATATCTGCCATTTATCTCACCTAAAATTAATAAAAATAAAAATTATAAATCCAAATTTAATATCTTTGGAGTTAATTTTTTCATTCCATCTGCTGTAATTATAACAACGTTAACACCATTTCCAGAAGCTGAATCTCTCTTCATAGCAGTATTAACTGCTTTTAATGCCACTTTTGCTCCTTGTTCAACAGTCATATCTTTCTTATAATGTGTTTCAAGAACACCATAAGCAAAAACACTTCCTGAACCAGAACTTATGTAATCATCAACAAACTGAATTGATCCATCAGGGAAAATGTCATAGACATAATGTCCAGTTTCATCTTTTCCACCTAAAATAAAGTGACTGATTCCTGGAATCATTGACATTTTTCTGATATTATTATAAACCATTCCTGCTAATAGATTACCTGCTTCTTTTACACTGGGATTTCTTCCATTTCTAACCTGCATTAATCTTAATTCAGCTTTAATCAACTTTATAACAAGCTGAGCATCAGAAACAGTTCCAGCCATTGTAACGGCCATATCATCTGAAATTGAATTAATCTTTTCTGTTCTTCTGTTTACGATTAAATTTCCTGCTGTCGCTCTCATATCTGCTGCGAGCACAATACCATCTTTACATACTAAGCCTACTGTTGTAGTACCTGTTTTTAATTGTTCATTGGTCATTATTATCACCTAGAATTCCAATACCTTCTAATGTTTAAAGAGTTTTATTTAAATGTTTCGGTTAAAA
>CAYZMD010000098.1:0-5661 GCA_964479425.1 uncultured Methanosarcinales archaeon
ATAAAAAGAGGTTCAAATGAAAAAGAGGGTGGTAGTTTACATATTCGTATTCTTAATAGTTTTAATTGCAGTTAATGCTTTAATGATAACTCCTGATGATGGAAATAAAGAACCCGGAGCTGTATTAGCACCAGATTTTACAAATATGAACGAAAAATTAGGAGATAATAAATACGTAGATATCCCTGGTGCTGATGGATATAAGGTCCAAGGCGAAGGTGCCTCTTTCAGTCCCGACGGCACAATTAATTCTGAAAAAGATTTAACTATTACAGATGCCAACAACAAACAACTAGATTCCGAAAAGGTTCTAAGGTAAGAATTGTCCTGTGTAGGATTTTTCTTCCTTGTGTATAAAATATTGATGTGCACAATTATATGAAAATACATAGTTTTTCTTACGGGTACAAACAGCCGAAAGGTTAGTTTTTTCTGTGCACGTACAAATCATAATTTAATATTAATATCTAGAGATAAGCATTTTAAACTGTTAAAAGATATTGCAGAATGTCACAAGCCTGAAGAAATTATTTAAGTCTTTTATCAAGTTGTTCAAATGCTTTTTCTCTCAATGCTTCAAGATCTTTGTTATTAGTTCCTTTTTTAGAAGCACCTTTTAAGTGGGATATTTCAATCATTGCTGTTCTTAATTTAGATTCTTCAATTTTTTCTCTTAAAGCATTTCTGATAAATTCTGTTCGACTTTGATAACCATCTTTTTTTACAATGTTATCTATACTTTTTAAAAAAGTGTTTTCTAGCTTTAGTGTAATCATTTCAGTTGTAATATATCTATAGTATATACTTTGGATATATAATTATTTCTGTTTTTAAGTTAATGTGGTCACAATTTGTGACCAGTTCATAGAATTTTCTTTAGGAATTGTCCTGTATATGATTTCTTGACTTTGGCGATTTCTTCTGGCGTTCCTTTAGCTATGACTTCTCCGCCAAAATCTCCGCCTTCAGGTCCAAGGTCAATTATATGATCAGCTGATTTTATTACGTCTAAATTGTGCTCGATAACTACTACTGTGTTTTTCTTGTCCACTAGGTCATTTAGAACTTTGATTAGTTTTTTTGTATCGTGAAAATGAAGACCTGTTGTTGGCTCATCAAGAATATATATTGTTTTACCAGTTCCTCTTTTAGCTAGTTCTCTAGTTAATTTAATTCTTTGAGCTTCTCCTCCAGAGAGTGTTACTGATGATTGACCTAATTTTATATATTCAAGGCCTACTCTTTTTAGAACTTCTAATTTAGCTCTTATTTTTGGAATATGTTGAAATAATTCAAGTGCTTCTTCAACTGATAAAGCTAAAACGTCTGCAACAGATTTTCCTTTGTATCTAATTTCTAAAGTTTCACGATTATATCTTTTGCCTTTACATTCTTCACACTCAACATATACGTCAGGGAGAAAATTCATTTCAATTTTAATTAAACCATCGCCTTGACAATGTTCACATCTTCCGCCTTTAACATTAAATGAAAATCTACCTTTTTTGTAGCCTCTAATTTTAGCTTCTTTTTGTAATGCGAATAAATCTCTTATTTCGTCAAATACTTTAGTATATGTTGCAGGATTACTTCTTGGTGTTTTTCCAATTGGTGATTGATCAATAACAATTACTTTGTCAATTTCTGCGTTAATGAATATTCCATCATTCTTTCCTGGCTTAACTTTTGATTTATTGATTTTCTTAGCTAATTCTTTGTATAATATTTCGTAGATTAATGTGCTTTTTCCGCTGCCTGAAACTCCTGTGATTAAAGTCAGTGTTTCTGTCGGAATTTCTACATCAATATTTTTTAAATTATTTTCTTTACATCCTTTTATTATTATATTATTTTCAGAAGTTCGTCTTTTTTCTGGTGTTGATATAAACAATTTCCCTGAAAGATATTTTCCTGTAAGTGAATTTTTATTTTTATAAATCTGTTCTGGTGTTCCTTTAGCAATAATCTCTCCGCCGTGAATACCTGCGCCAGGCCCCATATCAACAACATAATCAGCTCTTCTAATTGTATCTTCATCGTGCTCTACGACAATTAAAGTATTTCCTAAGTCTCTTAATTTATGAAGAGTATCTATTAATTTTTGATTATCTCTTTGGTGAAGACCAATACTAGGTTCATCAAGAATATACATGACGCCCATAAGGTTTGAACCTATTTGTGTTGCAAGTCTAATTCTTTGCGCCTCGCCGCCTGATAAAGTTCCTGCTGCACGTGATAAGTTTAAATAATTTAATCCTACTTGATCTAGGAAATGAATTCTTTCTTTAAGCTCCTTTAATATTTGTTTTGCAATTTTTAATTGTTTTTCTGTTAGTTTTAGTTTATTAAAATATTCAATATTATCTTTAATTGACATATCAGTAACGTCGATAATTGATTTATCGTTTATTTTTACTGCTAAAACTTTCTTTTTTAGTCTTTTTCCTTCGCAAACTTGACATTTAGAAATACGCATAAATTTTTCTAATTCTTTTCTTCTATAATCTGACTGAGTTTGTTTGTAGAGTCTTTCTGATTGCGGGATTAATCCTTCCCAGTGTCCATGATGACTCCACTCGGCATCTCCGCCTTTCATAGTCATATTGAATTTAATTTTTTCATTAGAACCATAGAATAACACATCGTATTGCTTTTTAGTTAAGTTCTCGATTGGTGTGAATATATCGAATTTGAAGTGTTTTGCAACAGCTCCTAAATATTGTCCACGCCAGCCATCAATTGCATTTCTATAGAGCATAACAGCACCATCAGCAATACATTTAGATTTATCTGGAATTATTAGGTCAGGATCAAAGTCCATTTTAATTCCAAGTCCGTTACATTCTTCACAAGCTCCAAAAGGAGAATTGAATGAAAACATTCTTGGTTGTAATTCTTCAAAGACAATGCCGCATTTTGGACAGGACATATTTGCAGAATAAATTTGTTCTTTTTTATTTAGAACTTTTAAAATACCTTTACCTTTGATTAATGCGTTTTCTACTGCTTCATTTAATCTTGTTGTATCTTTTGTGTCAAGTCTATCAATTACAATATCAATATCATGTTTTTTATATCTTTCAAGTTTAATCTCACTGAAAAATCTTTCGGATTTTTGGTGTCCCGTCTTTTTTTCATTTTTCGGGATTTCGTCAGTTCTTAATATTTTACCATTAACACGTACTCTAACGTATCCTTCCTGGTTTAAATCTTGGATTAGTTTTTCATATGTGCCTTTTTTTTGACTAATAATTGGCGCTAAGATAATTATTTGCCCATCATTTTCTTCTTGAATCTTTTGTGATATTCTTTCTGGACTTTGTGCTTCAATTTTAATATTATGATCTGGGCAGAAAGGAGTTCCAATTCTTGCAAATAATAATCTTAAGTAATCATAAATTTCTGTAACAGTTCCAACTGTTGAACGTGGGTTTTTTGACGTGGTTTTTTGTTCAATAGATATTGCAGGGCTTAAGCCCTCGATTGAATCGACGTCGGGTTTATTCATAAGTCCTAAGAACTGTCTCGCGTATGATGACAATGATTCAACGTATCTTCTTTGACCTTCTGCATATAACGTATCAAAAGCAAGCGTAGATTTTCCAGACCCAGATAGTCCAGTAATTACAATAAACTTATCTCTAGGAAGAGTAATAGATATGTTCTTTAGATTATGTTCTCTTGCTCCTTTGATTATTATATCTTTCATTATATGAATTATTTCTTAGGTTCTTTATATAGCTTACGCGCACCTGTCCAGTGTGTCCAGTGGGAAAATGGGATTGGAAAGTTTTAGGTTCAATAATCTTAAGAAACCAAAAGTATAAAGGGACAATTTAAATTGAGGCTAAATATCTTACTTCTTTTTAATCTTAATGATTTCTTTTTTATAGATAATTTTTTATATATGATACTATTTTATCATAGTAAAGTGATTGAAGAACTTACAAAAAATGTTGATCTTAAGATTAACTTAGAATTATCGTTTAAAGAAGCTAAAGATTATTATAGATTACATTTAAATCAATTTGATGATATTATTAAAAAAAATAATTCCCTAATATTAGCAAACAGTATTTTAATATCACTAATTATTACAAATTCATATCTCCTAAAAATGGTTATGAGTTCTAATCACTTTATCTTTTTCATTTTTTTTTTAGGTGTGTCCTTATTATCTGCTTCATTATTTTATTCTCTCCTCAGTTTAGATAAAAATTTATTAAAATTACCAAAGATTGAAAATATATATACTATAGCAAAAAAAAATTCATACAAGAATACAATAAATGCATTAACAAAGGAATATATTAAGGATATTAATTTTAATTCCAATAAATTTCATAAAAAAAGCAAAATATTAAATACTTCGGTGTTTTTATTAAAGGTAGGGTTAATTACTCTTTTTTTTTTGGGGATATTATTTATAGCACAAAATTACATAGGGTGAAATTATGACAGAGAATGAAGAACAAAATGAAGAAAAACTCGATGAGAATCTTATAATAGGCAGCACAGTATTCATTAAGAATAGCAAAAAAGAAGTTGAAGAAAAATAAAATATTATAATTTAAAATAAGATTGTTCACTAATTTTTTTTCTTGTTCAGATAAAAAGAAGAAAGTGAGTGCTAAGCATATTTTCACTTACAACTTCGTTGCTCGAAAGTTATTATTAAACTAAATGTTTGATAGATGGTAATTTAAAAAAAATACTAGGAACACCCTTATTCTCAATATTGGACGAAAAGCTGGTGCCTTTATTTAGCTATATATAAAGAAAATAGAAACTTCGTTTCCCATAACATACGCTAAACAAAATTGTTTAGATTTTTAGATACAAAGGGACTTAAGAGAAAGCTTAATAAAGTATAAATGTATTCTTGCTACTATGGGAGTAAGATTAGGACCATTCGATCCATTGCAATTGATATTTGAAACTATTAATCATATGGTAAGCAATAAATTGATGACTATTGAACAAGCAAGAAATATTATCTCAAGAAGTTTAGATCCAAAAATACCGGAAGAGGAACGAGAAAAAATTCTTAATTCATTAATTAAGAAAAAGAAAAATGGCTAAGAAAAATAAGACAGAATTAAAGCCTATCGAACCCCTAGCAATTGATACTGAGTTTGCTCGTGAAATATCACTCAGAGAAATACTTTCAAGTGAATTCAATTTAGTCATATCCGTACTGGTGAGTATATCTTTAGCGCAGTTTCTCACAATGATTGTTAATGACATAAGTCTTTCTACATCAAAATGGTTGTTTGAAACTATTTTAGTTACGCTAATAACAATCACCCTTATTGTTTTTTTAGTATATGAGACAAGAATGGAAAATAGTAGCATTTTTAGTTCCTTGCTTAAATACCTTACAACTATTTTTGTATTTTTAACACCATATTCTCTACAAAGACATCATAACATTCCAAGTAGTTGGGGATTAAGTCATGTAGGTTGGGGCGGATTCGTATTGGGCTTGAGTTTCATTTGTTGGGGAGGATATGATATATACCTAACATGCCGTAAGGAGAAACAAAAGCCCCAGTTTCAAGTTGATGGCATAAAAATTGTGGTAGGCATTTTCATAATTATCATATCATTATTTGGGGGAAATATAATTTCATGACAAACAAAAAAGGAGTTTTACAAATA
>CAYZMD010000099.1:0-5649 GCA_964479425.1 uncultured Methanosarcinales archaeon
GTATTCACAATATCTAATAATGGAATTTTTAGTCAAAGTGAATGTGCAGCTAAAGGACTTAATGATAAGGTAATTATGATTAGTAGTAAATATTGTACTCATTGTAAAAATGCATTACCGGTATTTTTAGAAGCTGTTTTAGAAGTTGGTATTGAACCTATTATTTGGGATATAGCAGATTCGGCTCAAAGGACTGAGATGTATTCATACGGTGTGGATATTCAATATACACCTACTTTCATATTTAATTGTGAATATTTTATTGGTGAAAAATCAAAAGAAGAACTTTTGACTTTACTAAAATGAAAGAAAAAACAAAAAAAATAATTATATTATTAACCACTATTGTAATCTTAGTAGCTTTCTACTTTTTAACAAAAAATGTTTCAACGCAAGGTCTTAAAAGATTAGGAGGGGCTTTACCTTTACCAATATTTACTTTCTTAATTGCGATTGTTGATGGGTTTAATCCTTGTAATTTATTTATATTAACAATGCTTGTTAGTTTAATGCTTGCTGAAAGCCATTCAAGAAAAAGAATATTTGCTGTTGGTTATACATTTATTGCAGTTGTATATTTGTTTTATTTTACATTTATGGCAGCATGGCTTAATATTTTCAAATATATTGGATTTATCAATCCTTTAAGATATACAATTGCGGCAATTGCAATTATTGCTGGACTTATTAATTGTAAAGAATTATTTTTTTATAGACAGGGCGTTACATTAATGATTCAGGATGAGTATGTTGGACCTTTGAAAAAGAGAATTAAACATGTAGCAGAATTGATAAAAAAGGGCAAGATGCAAACTTTAATTGGAGCATCAATCATACTTGCTATATTTGCTTCATTAGTTGAATTACCTTGCACTGCAGGTTTTCCAATTATTTATACTAGTATTTTGTCAGGGCAAGGAATGGCGACAGGCTTTATGCATTATTTTTATTTAGCACTGTATAATTTGTTTTATGTAATTCCATTAATTGTAATAATAACTCTTGTTGGTTATACTTTTCATGGTAAGCAAATTGATAAAAAAACAATGGCTTTGATAAAGTTTATAGGTGGAGCAGTTATGTTCTTGCTTGGAATAATATTATTGTTTAATCCGGCATTGATTGGATTATAAAATGGAAATTTCCACTTTATTCTCAATTTTATTGCTTTCATTACTATCAGGAGTAACTACAATAATTGGAGTTGTTTTAGCTTATTGGTTTAATAAAAGTAAAAGAGCAGTTGTTATAGGAATTGGTTTTTCAACAGGCATGATGTTGATGTTAAGTCTCTTTGAATTAATTCCTCAGGCATATTCTATTGTCGGTATAAAAGCTCTTTTTGGAGTATTTTTGGGTTTTATTGTTTTGTTCTTATTACATATTTTAATTCCACATTCGCATATGGTACATAATCCTAAATCTGTTCTTACTGAAGTTAGTATTTTAGTTGCTGTTGGTATAATGTTACATGATTTGCCAGAAGGGTTTGCTTTAGCCTCAGGGTATTTGATAAATCAAAAATTAGGAATTTTTACAGCCTTAATAATTGCATTACATAATATTCCAGAGCAATTTGCAATGGCAGTTCCTTTAGTGATGTTAAGAAAAAAACATTTATTATTTAGAATAGCAATTTTGGCAATGCTCGCTGAACCGATTGGAGCAATGTTTGGTGTTTTTGCGGTTAATCTTGCACCTATGTTAAAACCTTATTTACTTGCGTTTGCAGCAGGTTCTATGATTTTTGTTAGTATAGATGAATTGTGGCCGCTTGCAAGAAGATTAAAAGAACCATTTGAATTCTTTTTGGGTATAACTATTGGCGTTGGTATTTTTCTTTTATTGGGTACATTTTTCTAAAGTTTCATAAGGAATTATATGTTTATTCATATAGGTGGTTTGATGGCTATAGAAGAATTATGTAAAATGGCAAAAGATGTTATTGGAATTGTTGCAAAGATTCCTATTGAGACTGGAAGATGTGTTGATTTATCAGAAATAACTTTAGAAGATATGCAAGAATATGCACAGCAGAAACAGCCATTGTTTGATTATTTTGAGAAATTAAATGACAATCAAGTCTATGAATTAATTAATTTTATGTATTTTGGTAAGAGTAAACTTTATGGTGATAGCCTTGAACAGAATATGTCTTGGTCTGAATTTATGCAAAATCCAATAAATGTTGGCGAAAGAAAAGTACAGGAATCAATGATTGCTGAAAAAATTCCTAATCTAGCTATTTATTTTAATAAGGCAATGGGAAAAATGACTATTCATGACAATACAGGATATTTTCATTAATTCTTTTTTATTTTTTCGTTAATTATATAAAGAAAGATTTCTTTTTTCTTTTTTATGAAAGCGCCTCAAATTGTTGTAGTTTCTATCATTGTTAAAGATGATAAATTTTTACTTGTGAAAAGAGCAAGAGAACCATTTAAAGACTATTGGGGATTTATAGGTGGACTTGCTGTTATGAATGAAAAGTTTAGTTCAGACCCCTTACAGGTTAGTAGGGATGAAGTTAAGTGTGATTTACAGTGTGAATTTGTTAATTCAAAATTTTATGATTATTCTTTTCGAGAAAAGGATTTATCGCTTTGTTTATTCTTTTATGGACAAATAAAAGGAACACCTGTTATTAGTCCTAAATATATTTCAGATTACAAATGGTTTTCGCTTGAGGAAGCTCAAAAATTAGATTTGTCGTTTGAACATAACGAGATATTAGAAAAATTCTCTGAGTTTATGTCTGAGTGAAATGTCTAACATTCTTAGAAATGTTTATATATTCTAAATTTTATATTATTATAAAAAAGGTGGTACTAATGATTAATGTTGCTATTAATGGATTTGGAAGAATCGGAAGAATGGTTTTTAAGATTGCTTGGAATGATCCAAAAATAAATATTGTTGCAATCAATGATTTAACTGATAATGGACAGTTAGCTTACTTATTAAAATATGATTCTATGCAAGAAACATTTGCAGGAAAAGTAAGAGCTACAAAAAGTTCTTTAGTTGTTGACGGAAAAGCAATAAAAGTATATGCAGAAAGAGACCCAATGAACTTACCTTGGAAGGATTTGAAAGTAGATGTTGTTGTTGAATCTACAGGCATGTTTACTCATGATATTGACGCAAAAAAGCATCTTGATGCTGGAGCAAAAAAAGTTATAATTAGTGCGCCTGTGAAGCATGATGAAAAATGTAAAACACAATTTTGTACAATAGTAAAAGGTGTTAATGATAAAGTATACAAAAAACAAAATATTGTTTCTAATGCAAGTTGCACGACAAATTGCTTAGCACCTGTTGTTAAAACTTTACATGATGCGTTTAAAGTTAAGCAAGGCTTTATGACAACTACTCATGCATATACTGGAGATCAAAAATTACTTGATGGTCCGCATAAAAAAGATCCTCGAAGAGGAAGAAGTGCTGCTATTAATATAGTTCCAACAACAAGTGGAGCAACAAAAGCTGTTGAGATGGTAATTCCGCAATTAAAAGGAAAATTAAATGGATTAGCATTAAGAGTTCCTGTTGCAACTGGTTCAATTGTTGATTTTGTTTGTGAAGTAGGAAAAGATGTTACAGTAGAAAAAGTAAATGCTGCAATGCAAAAAGCTAGTCAAAAGCAATTAAAAGGAGTTATGCAATATACAAAGGATCCAATTGTTTCAAGTGATGTTGTTGGAAATTCTCATTCATGTGTATTTGACAGTGCTTTGACGCAAGTTCTTAACAAAAGATTTGTTAAGGTTCTAGTTTGGTATGACAATGAATGGGGTTACAGCAATAGAATGATTGATGTAATTAAGATGATTAGCAAATGAAAAAAAAGGTTTTAATTTTTTCTTTAGTTTTTCTTGTATTCTTTATAGTTATAATTTCGAACTTTAAACTCTTATTATTTGATAAAGATTTTTATTTTGAACAGTATCAGGCAAATGATGTCTATAAAAAAATGCAGACAAATCATTATGAATTGTCACAAGCGACATTTTTAACAGTATCTTACTTGACATTTGCTAAAGAAGGTATGCTTGAATTAAATATTAATGGAATTCCTATTTTGACGTATAATGAACAATTACATATGAACGATGTACGGTTGTTAATGCAAAGATTACTTGCTTTATTAAAAATTGCTTATGTGTCATTTATTGCATTAATTTTGGCAAATATTAATTGGTTTAATAAACATGGATTAAAAAAAGTTTTTACTTATAGCGGAATAAGTTTGATTGCTTTTTGTATTTTGTTTGTTTTTAGCATGAAACTAAATTTTTCTGCAACTTTTGAAACTTTTCATATGTTATTTTTTTCAGGTAATTATAATTTTCCTGCAACAAGTAAATTATTGCAATTATTTCCAGGCGGGTTTTTCTTTGCTGCTGGTAAAAGAATATTATTAAATAGCTTTATGATTGGGATAGGATTTTTAGGTTTTGGCTATTTGGTTCCAAAAAAGATTTAAATGATGAATATAAGGTAATAAATATGCAAACACCAATAATAATTGTAAATTTTAAGACATACGATAGTGCTTATGGAGAAAGAGCTGTAGCTCTTGCTAAAATCTGTGAGAAAGTTGCAAAAGAAACTGGACATCACATTGCAGTTGCAGTTGCCGCTCCTGATATATACAGAATAGCTAATGAAGTTAGTATTCCTGTATTAGCGCAGCATGTTGATAGTGTTAAGTTTGGAAGCCATACTGGATATATTTTACCTGAAGATGTCAAAGAAGAAGGTGCTGTTGGTACTTTGATTAATCATTCTGAACATAGGGTTGATATTAAAAAATTAGAAAAATATATTGAAAGAGCGCAAGAGTCTCATCTTATTGTAGTTGCTTGCGCTAAAGATTCTGTTGAAGCTAAAGCAATAGCTGCAATGGAACCAGATTTTATTGCAGTTGAACCTCCTGAATTAATTGGTGGAGATATCTCTGTAAGTAAGCACGACCCTGAGATAATTTCGGATACTGTAGCAAATGTTAAATTTGTGAATGATAAAATTCCTGTTCTTGTTGGTGCGGGTGTTAAAGACGCAGAAGATGTAAAGATTGCTTTGGAGCTTGGGGCGAAAGGAATACTCATTGCTTCTGGCATTACAAAATCTTCCGATCCTGAAAAAGCTTTGAAAGAATTGGTTGAAGGGATTCATTAAATTAAGTGTGATTTCTTTTTCTTATTGGGCGCACATCTTGGTAATCTTTATAAATAAAATCTTAGTTTTTCATTGATATGAAGAAACAAGAAATAATTAGATATTCAATATTAGCATTTTTTTTAATTCTATTTAGTATATTTTCAATGCGTCATTTTGTTTTAGGCGGAGGCGTTGCTGCGTCAGTTGATGCGTTATGTCCATTCGGAGGGTTTGAAACCTTGTATACATTTATTGCAAGTGGTGGGTTTGTTCCAAGAATTTTAATCAGTAGTTTATTTTTAGCAATTGGTGTCCTTATTACTGTAGTTTTTTTTAGGCGAGGATTTTGTGGTTATATTTGTCCGTTTGGAACAATTCAAGAATTATTTGGGAAATTGAAAAAAAAGAAAATAAAATTATCTAAGAAGTTTGATAAAAATTTACGATATGTAAAATATTTAGTTCTAATATTGATTCTTGTGG
>CAYZMD010000100.1:0-3449 GCA_964479425.1 uncultured Methanosarcinales archaeon
CGGATGGTTATACGCCATTAACTGGTATTAAGATGGGAACACATACTATAATAACTAGTATCAGTGATGATAAATCTTCTAACTTAGATACTGCATTAGCCACTACAAAAATGGTTCAAAACGCTATAGGTTCCCAAACCGCTGGAGTTTCTAGCGTTGATGGTGTTTCTGGAGCAGTCTCATTAGTTGGAGCTGGATCTCTTACAATAACAAAAAGTGGACAAGATATTACATTTAATGTACCAACTAGTATAACATGAAGTGGAAAACTAAATTATGGAAGAGAAGTCAGAAGTCTTTTGCTACTACTGTTCCTCATGTAGCTTTATTTCAGTTAGATGATTCTAAAGCCCATGAAGTAATATGGGAATACAACAAAGAAATTGGAAAGTGGACTATTTCTTTTAAAGAACGATTAAGGAAAAGTGCTAAAAAATGAAAAAAAGCACTTTAATCACAATATTTACTATCATATTATTGTCTACTATGGTTAGTGCTTCTTGGTATTCTGGATTTTTTAAAATATTTGAAATTCAAGATTCTCTAACTGGATTTGCAGTAGCAGAGGAAAATTCTTCTATTTCAGATATTAGTGAAAAATTTGTAACTGGATTTGTAAAAGATTATCAAGATAATTTAATTTATAATGCAAGCGTTGTAGTTAGAACTACTGCCGGCAATGAGACAGTTGCTGGAACGTATAATCTTACTGATTGTACTACTTTGAGTGGGTTTTGTACTGGAACTTGGCCATCTTGTGAAGGGGGCTCATGTATTCCTGGGGGAACAAATTGTACTCTTTGGATACCTGCTTGTAATATCTCCTCGGTAGATCAAGTTACATTTTGTACTTGCTCTGCACCTATTGTTTATACTGCAGCTGATGGAAGCTATAGTACAAGTACAAACAATCTAAAGTTTGATTTTGATTGTGATGGAAACATAGAAGGAGGAGATTGCGCAACTACTATTGTTGATACTGTTGATAGCATGTGGATTGAAGTATATGGAAGTACAGCGATTCCTTCTATAGGAGATGGAGAATGTGATAATACTACTTTAGGGGTGACGTATAAGGATGGTTCCTCTTTATATATAATTAATAATACTATTAGTTTTGTAGATTCAAATAGTCCTAACGTAACTCTAATTCTTCCTTTGGATGACAATCAATCTTATGATACATTAATTAATTTTACTTATAATGTTACTGACTATACAGGATTAACTAATTGTTCGTTGCTATTTGATGATGTGATTAATGTAACAAATTATTATCCAGAGTTAAACATAACTCAAAATTTTACAATTAATTTAGATTATGGTATTTATAATTGGAGTATAGGATGTTGGGATAATGCTTCTATTTTTAATTATGAAGTCGCTGAATATAGAACATTAACAATCACACAATCAAATGATGCACCACTGATTAAAAATTTTATAATTGATGTTTCTAATTTTAGTGGACAATCTTTTAATGAAACGCAAGATTTTTCTAATGAAACTTATCCAACTAATGAAGGTGATGATGTTAATTTTACTGTAAATGCAACAGATGAAAATTATGAGACTTATTTTTTGATTGTGTGTAATAGTAGTAATTTAAATTATACAAATTTAAGTTGTTCTGATACAATAATTTGTAACAGTAGTTCTGTTCTTTCAGGAGAATTAGCAACTTGTATCGCTAATACTCAATATCAATCTTTAGAATCTTATAATTGGTATTCATATGTATGTAATTCAGTAAATTGTTCTGAAGCATATTATTATAATTCACCATATAATGTAAATCATGTTCCGACAATATCTAACCCAACTATAATTGATAATCAATACAACACATCATTAATTACATGTCATAACGACAGTGCTTCAGACCCTGATAGTTTAGATACTGCAAGTGTAAATAGTTATTTGTGGTATAGTGGAGATACTAATCCTTCAAATTTGATTGCAGGACAGACTAGTAATACTTTAAATTGTTCAGATGTTGCACAATGTAATTCTAGCACATATATCAAATGTTCTCATAATGCTATTGATAACCATAATTTGGAAGGAGTATATTTTAATAGTACTGCAGTATTAATTAAGGACGCAACTATCCTCGCTGAAAATATTAGTTGCTATAATGGTAGTGATTGGAGAAATTGTAGTGATTTAATTTTAAATGAGGGACTAGAACAGGTAAAAGTGGAGTGTGGTGTAGGATATAGTGCAGCATTTACTTTAGATCATAGTGTGATGGGAATAGTTTTTCAAACAAGTGGAGTAACTGGAAGTAATATTTATACATATGATAATTCTGATATAACAATAAATCAATCAGGGGTATGGAATGTTTCTGTTAGTTGTTATAATGAAAATACAACTAGAGAGGGTAGTGATTCTTGGAATATAACATGGGGAATTTTAACCGCTATAGAAGATAGTCATACAAATGATTTTTCGGTATCAAGATATGATACATTTATTTATACTACCAATGTAACTTGTACAATTGGAGATTGTGGTAATGTCGTTGCTTATCTATATATTAATGATAGTTTAGTTCAGGGTTCAGGAACACCCATGTATACATTAAGTGCAAATCCAAATTCTTCATGCAGTAATTTATATTTTGAAGATGAATGTCAGACTTCTTGGTTTGTAAATGTAACAGGCGTAGTCGGTGATTATAATATTACTATTGAATATTCTTCATCAAGACCCGAAGTTAATAATGATTCTGTTTCAAATATTATGACTATTATTGATTTAGTATCTCCTGAAATAAATTTAATTAGTCCTGATGATAATTATAATAGTACAACTCTTGAAGTAAATTTTTCAGTAACAGCAACGGATTTAGGCTCAAGTATTGCCAATTGTTCATTATATACTAATATTAGTAGCTCTTTTATTATAAATCAGACAGAATATAGCTCTCCTTATAATTTTACAATTGAAGAAGTTCCTGATGATAATTATTTTGTTTGGAATGTCGAATGTTGTGATATTTTAGGTAATTGTGATTTTGCAAGTGAAAATAAAAGTGTATTGATAAAAGTTAATGATGCTCCAATTATAATTGTGAATGCTACTCTATATCAAAATCCCAAAATAAATGAAACAGAATCAATTTCTTTTAGTATTAATGTAACAGAATTTGATTTGTGGGATACTAGTACAATTTATTGGTATATAGACGGAGTTTTTAATCATTCAATTGAAGCCGTTACAGACTCATATGTTTTTTATTCTGAGTATAGCGATTCCGGAGATTATAATATTACTGTAATTGTAAATGATACTGGCGGTTTAAAAGATTATTATGAATGGAACTTAACAGTATATAATGTTAATAGAATTCCAAATTTAAATGATTATAATTTTACTAATGCAACCAATGTTGATACAACTAATGATGTTAGTGGAAATGAAAATTCAACTTTAACTTTTGA
>CAYZMD010000100.1:3549-5557 GCA_964479425.1 uncultured Methanosarcinales archaeon
ATGCAACTGATGTTGATACAACTAATGATGTTAGTGGAAATGAAAATTCAACTTTGACTTTTGCTATTGATGCAAGTGATTTAGATTCAGATCCATTAATATATTATTGGTATGTTGATGATATTTTGAATTATACTAGTACTAATATATTGACATGGCAAACTAGTTTCTCAGATAATGGAACGTATAATGTAAGTGTTAAAGTTAATGATACTTATGGCGCTTATATTACGAATGATTGGGATGTTGAAATTTATAATATTAACAGATTGCCAACTATTGTAAATGATATTTTATTGATTAATTATTCAATAGGACATAGTTTTAATGTCTCAGCAAGTGCAAATGATTCAGATAATGATTTACAATCTTGTTTGGTTTATTACGGGAATAGTTTACCTTTAAGTAATTCAAAAGTGGGAACTTTGAATGCGTCTGGAAGTTGTTTGAGCACTCTAGACAACTTTACTGATAATTTACCAGGTAATATTCCACTATATACTTTAATTGAATTCTTAGACGCTAATGGGGGAAGAATAAATTCAAGTATGGCTATGAATGTTTTTGCAAATAATTTTCCTGTTATTAATTATGTAAATGTGATCCCTACCTGTCCTTGTGAATTGGATGATTTAGTTTGTAACTATAGTGTTGATGATGCAGATAATGATTCCTTAAATATTGTTTTTGACTGGTTTGTTAATAATGTATCTATAAATTATAATTTTCAAAATTTAAGTTATTCTAATACTAGTATAGATGATGTCATAATCTGTAGTGTTAATGTGACAGATTCTTTTGGTTCTTCTAGCCTTTCTCAATCAAATGATTTTTTAGTGCAGGATTTACTCTATTATGAACTTCATCCGCCTGGTTTAGGGAATGGTACAACTCTAAAATTGTATGTTGAAAGTTTTAAATTAAGTCCCTTATGGGCGATGATTACTTTTCCTAATGCTACAGTAATTAATCTTCCTTTAATTAATGGAACCAATAATAGCTTTTTTCAAACTAGTCTTCTTGGAAGATATAATGTTACTATTTATGGAAATAATTCCTTAGGAAATACATTTAATCATACTGATTATTTTGAAACATTTCAGAAAAGTGAAATTAATATTACCATAGTTGATGGGAACGATATAGGTATTAATTCTACTCTTCGTTTTATCTTTAGGAATTATTCTATTTATCTAAACTCTTCAGTCGTTGGTCTTTATATTGATGACATAATTAATACTACTGTAGGGATTCAGATAACTGCTGTTGAACAAGACATTCAGGTCACATTTAATGAAGCAAATATCTCAGAATTACATGGTAAAAGAATTGGTATTGATAGGCATAATCAAAATAGTGCATATCTAGTGACTTATGGTATAGAACCAGGATTTAATTATACAAATGCTAGTTTAGAAATAGATTATACTAATTTGACTTATTCAAATGCTGATGCTTTAAGCTTGTATAAGTGTAATAATTATGATTTTAGAAATAGAAGATGTTTGGGCGTTTGGAGAAATGTAAGTGTAAACGTAACACATAATAAACCTTTAAAGACATTTAATTTAGATGTAACTTCTTTTTCAGGATTTAGTGTATATGAATATGTTCCACCAACTCCAGTAATAGTACCACCTTCTTCAGGCGGTGGCGGTGGATCTGGTGGAGGAACAGGACATACTTGTACTCCAAGTTGGGAATGTATGCCTTGGGGAAGTTGTGTTAGCGGACAACAGAAAAGAGTTTGTGTTGATAAGAAGAAGTGTGGGTATGGTTTAGGAAGACCTAATAAGACAAGAGACTGTGTTGTGATTAGGGAAGAAGCGGAACCTATACCTCCAAGAATTGAAGAACCAAGAAGTGTTGTGTATATTGAAAATATAATCGATGGAGTATCTTTGGAATATGATGTTGATTATCTTTATGATTATAGTGGAGAGAGAATATTAATTTTAGAATATGCTGATGAAAACCAGATAAGAATAATGCTTGATGGGCAAATATA
>CAYZMD010000101.1:0-5552 GCA_964479425.1 uncultured Methanosarcinales archaeon
AGAGAAGTATGAATTGAAGTAGGGTTTTAATCATTTAAGACATTTTCTATTCTTTTCTCTACTGGTTTTATGAAGATAGAATACTTTTTCAAGATATATTTTATATCGTCAGTAAAACCATCAGGATTATCTTCCATTTCTTGTTCAAGATCTTCTTTTGAAAAGACTTGTATTCCACAAGATTCTTTATCAATAAATTTTATTGAGCCATCATAATATCCTACATAAAACTGAGTCATACTTGGATGCACCCATTTTTTACCATTCTTACCCATTCTCAGAGATTTATGATTATCTAAAAATGCTAATTTTGTTATAACTCCCAAGACATGCAAATCTGTAATTGACACTGTATGATTAAATTTATCCTTAGGGACTACAGTAGAAGGAATTCCTAATTCTTCAGCACATTCCTTAAGAATAGTAAGATCAAAACCATCATCTTTACTTACGTGTCCTCCAACAGTTTTATCCCACATTCCTGCATTATCTCCTTTCCATTTTGATCTTCTCTGCAAAATTACTCTTCCGCTAGAATTCATAAGCATAAGAAGGACATGTTTATGTCTAATAGAAACTCTGTCAGTTTCAAAGTATTCTTTACGCATCCTATTATGTGCTTCACTTTTATCTATATCTTCAATTTTTTCTCCTTCATCAGAGTAAGTTTCAAGTAATTCTTTCATTTTTGTTTTCCTCCGAAACTTAGTTTCGTATTTTTGTTTAACATAATCATTTTTCGCCCTTCATAGCTTCTTTATAATGAAACATCATTAATCTATGAATAAAATTAGAAGTTCCTGGATAGAAATAAGTATTTGAAGTATCTACAAGTCCTTCTAATGAACTAAGAAAATGTAGACCATGATCAAACTCGCCGGCAACGTAAATAAAATTTTTATTTTTTGAATAAGGGATTGGAGATTCATGATTAAAAGGAATTATACACCCCTTGTGTTTCTTATTATCAGTCACATTTTTAACTACATTTTCAATTGTTGATGAAAAATACATATAGAAAGAATCAGCATAATCAACTAAAATATCCTCGACAAGATGAGAAAACATTACTTCTGTGTCCACCGTCTGTCTATCATTTGATATAATCCTAGGAGGTTCATTAGCATGAGGGAATCTATATCTAGGAGGTGTTTTAAAAAAATGACTAACTTGGGCTACAAGTTCAATAAATTCTGGACCACTAACCGAGTCTATCACAACATCAAAATTGTTATTGTTAAAATAACCTCCTTCTTTTTCACTGCCTGAAACATATAATAAATTCATTTTATTTTCCTCCGTAATTCTCGTAATATTTTTTTGCCATTTTACACCTTATAATGTTCCAAAATAAACGCATCAACCTTTGTTGCATATTCTGTTCTATTATTGAAATCACTTAACTCCTCAGTGTTGATAGTATTATTGGGACAAGCTAAAGTCTTAAATTTTCTAGAAACTTCCCATCGACCTAAATCCATAGAATCACTATAATTCTCATAATCAAGAATTCCTGCCTGTGCAAACAACATGATATCGGCTAACATTTGAAATGCAGATTCATCATTATCATGTTCAAAATCTTGATCGCTATACCCACCAACCCCATAAAGTATTGAAGGCTTATATTCATTTCTAACAAATCCTCCATCATGCATCTCTTTAATTTTTTCGTCAGTGAATCCGTATCGCGAATTGGTATCTTCGGGATCTATTATAATTGGTCCTAATACTCCATGACCAAGTAAGTGAACTCTATTTTCTAAAACTTGATAAATTTCTTTTAATTTTTCTATTTCTTTCATTTTTCTTTTTCCTCCGTGTGATTTATAATAAAAATCAATTACATTCTATCCTCTCTTGCTTACGTCCATATTCACTTAGAATGGGAAATCTTTTTTCAAGTAAAGCAGCTGTCTTAGTAACTTTATTTTTAGGTCCTTCTAATGTAAATCTACCATAAAAAACGCTTTTTCTTTCTTTGTCTTCTATAGTAGAAAGTCTTATTCCTACTGAATTACCCACAAACTGATAAATTCCTTTTTTGGAACAAGCTTTTTGAGAAACTTCATTAGACATTGAAAGTGTAGCAATATCTTTCATATCTTCTGCTATTCCTGAAGGATCTGGTAATGATACACAACCATCAACTTCATATTTTGAGACTAAGAATCCATAGTATACTTTTCTATGAAGAGACAATTCTTCTTTTACCACTTCAACTATTTCATTTTGTGCAGATTCAAGATCACTTTCATTTGTTATTTCATAATCAAATAAATCTTTATTTTCTTCATATTCTTGAAGATGTTTCTCTACAGATTCAATACTTTTTTTCCTTTGTTCTGGTGTATCTAATCTATCGTTTAACCTTTGCTTAATTACATCCACTGGTGCTGTAACATAAATTGTTGTTGTATCATACATATCACTAAGCGATCTTATCAAATCAAAATCACTTAAGCACATAATCCTTGGATTGTCTTTTAATTCTGAAAGAGATTCAACTGGAAGACCACAACCATTACCCCTAACATCGTACCCAAGAACAGTTCTAAACTTTGATTTTCTTTCATCATGTTCTTCTTGTTTCCAAAAATGTCCTTCAGCGTCTCTATCATCTGGCCTTCTAACCCTTGTAAAATCTTTTTTTAAAAATTGCATCTTTGGGAATTCTTTTAGCACTTTATCAACTAATGTACCTTTTCCAACTCCAGATGGTCCTGAGACAATTATTAGACTATTCATTTTCTTTTCCTCACTATTTGGTGTACCTCTCTTTTGGACAAAACTATAATTCGTAATAATCAAATCTTCTCTTACAACGTGGACAAGCTTTTGGCTTTTGTACACGTGCTTGCCATTCGTAATCACAATGATCGCATTTTTGTTGTATGTCTGTGATTTGTTTCATCGTAGTATTAGTAATAATATACACAAGTATAAACATTTGGCATACGTTTTATATTTTATGTACACGGTATATATTTTTAGAAAGGTTTAAATAAATGCTTGATTTAGGTATAAATATGGAGCAAAGAAAGCTAATTCAACATGGGAAATCAAGCTTGACACTAGCTTTGCCTATTAAGTGGATTAAAGAAAGGAATCTAAAGAAAGGAGATTCATTATACGTAGAAAAAGAAGGAAATAAAGTAATTCTAAGTACAGAAGAGGCTTTAAAAATAGAAAAAATTTCTGTAGATGTTACCAAATTAGATAGAACATCTATTATGTTATATGTTATGAGCTTGTATAAATTCGGTTATAATGAAATAGAAGTAAAGTTTGATAAACCGACCACTATGCATTACAGGAAAAACAAACAAGCTAGTATCTCATCAACAATACATAAAATAACTAATAGATTGATTGGTGCAGAAATAATTGAACAGCATGAAAATAAAATAATAATAAAATATATTGCAAAAGAGACTGGAGAAGATTTTAAGGTAATTCTAAGAAGAATTTTCCTTTTATTAAATGAGACAGCAGATAGTCTCCTTGAAGGTATAAAAAATAATGATAAAGATTTAATTGCAACAATTGAAGATAAACACGACAATATCAATAAATTTGTGAGTTACTGCTTAAGGCTCCTTAATAAATATGGATATCCAGATGTAAAAAAAACTTGTTTTTATTATCACATAATTGCTTCTGTAGATAAGATTGTTGACATTCTTAAATACAATGCCAGAGACGCATTAAAATATAACAAAAAGTTTAATAAAGATACTATTGAAATTTGGACACAAATAAACAAATCAATAAGAGGATATTATGATTTCTTTTATAATTTTAAAATGGAGATAATAGATAAACTTGGAGAGAATAGAGATAAAACAAAAGTACTTCTTGCAAAAAAAGCTAGAAAGATTCCTCATGAAGAATTAATATATTTGACAAGTATGAAACAAATTCTAGAGATAATACTCGATTTAACAGAATTCAGAATGGGACTGGAACAATAATCGGCTAATCACAAACTACTTCCTTCTTTTCTTGCTGTTTTTATGTTCAATGCGCTTAACATGAAATATATTTGCGACATTTTTAATGTATAATATACAAATTCGTTTGAGTCGTCTATGTTTAATGTTCTCATTATCTTTTTGATTGTGAATTTTTCTGGGTCTGGATGAGCTTGTTTTAAGCCAATTAAAATTCTTGCGTAATGCGGAGCTTGAGCTTTAAGTTTCTCTGTAAAATTTAATCTTGAATAAAATGATTGTTCATCAAGTTCTGAAATAAGAGGATGTGGGCCTATCCTCTCCTTTTCTAATACCGGAATATATTGTAAATGGAAATAATACTTGACTTAACAGAGTTTAGAATGGGATTAGAACAATAACCAAACAAAAAACTATTTAAATAGAAGGTTCTTAAATACATACATGAAAATAAAAAGAATTAAATCTGGTGTTCATGGCTTTGATAAATTATGTCATGGAGGCTTTGTTGAAAATAGTTATAATATTGTTGCAGGCGGAGCTGGAACAGGAAAAAGTTTATTTGCAATGCAATTTTTATATGAAGGATTAAAAAAAGGCGAAAAATGTTTATATGTAAGCTTTGAAGAAACTGAAGAAAAAATATATAACGAAATGAAACTTCTTGGTATGGATCTTCAAAAATATAAATCAAAACTAAACTTTTTAGAATATTCAAGTAAACAAGTAAAATTTTTATTAGAAGAGGGTGGCGGAGCTATCGAAGAAATTATCGTAAAAAAGAAAATTACAAGAATGGTTATTGATAGTATTACTACATTCTATATGATGTATCCTGATCAATTAAGTAAAATTGAAGCAGGACTAGCAATCTATAATCTACTTAAAAAATGGAAATGTACATCTATTGTAACAAGTAATTTAAGAACATCATATACAGGAATTCCGCTTGATGAAAATATATCATTAGATTTTAAATCTGATAGTGCAATTTATCTATATAATATGAAAAATAATGAAAAAAGATTAAGAGGAATAGAAATACTTAAAATGCATAACACGGCTCATAGTAATTTAATACACCTATTTGATATAAATAAACAAGGTTTAAAACTTAAGAAAAAAATTCTTAAACATTAATATTAAAAAAAAAATAAAAAAAAATTACTCTACTTGTGTTGTAATTTCTCCAGTTTTAGTATGCGGTAAACCACTTCCACTAGTATACGTTACATTTACATCTTGTTTGAATCTTGCACCAGTTGCGCCATTGTCACAACCCGTTAAAATAGCGGTAACAGTATTACCATTATTCCATGACGTTGTTGTATAATCAACAGTACATCCTGCAGATGTTATATTAACGCTAGTCAAATCATCTCCCATACCATTTCTTAATATTATGGTCATTTGTGAAGCTTCAACTTTGAAATCGTCACAACTTATTCCTGGAGCAATAACGCAGTTACTTGGTAAAAATCTTTCTGGATTTAATACACCAAAATAAGCCAATGCAGCAATTGCAACTAAAACAACTAGAATAGGGCACTGTCTTAATTAACGACCCTTAATTGCCAATGTAATAAATTTCCCCATGTC
>CAYZMD010000102.1:0-741 GCA_964479425.1 uncultured Methanosarcinales archaeon
AATATATGAACCAGCACTAAAACTATTACTTGTGTTTTGCTGAGTTGAATCTATTACATTATCATTTTCAAAATCCCATTCAATAGTGTATGGAGCAAATCCTCCGACAATACTTGCGTTCATATAAACTGTAAAAGGTTCTGTTCCTATAATGCTTGAATTAACAATATTGCAAGATAAAAGATCATTTACTGTTACTGTAATAATTTGAGTATCATTAATTTGTCCATCGCTGACTGTGAATAAAATATCATAAACTCCAGAATCTGTTGAATTTGTTGTCCATGTAAATTCGCTATCATTTTGAACAAACTTTGTATAATTAGAATAATAAGTTAAGTTATCATTATCAAAATCTGAAGCATTTAAATTATAAATTATTGTTTGAGTTTCATTTATAGCTTGACTAAATAAAGTATCTAAAACTGGTGCTTGATTTACATTACTAACAGTAATGTTAACTTGTATGTCATCAGTAGCGAAGCTATCATTAACCAAAAAATCAAAAGTATAAAATCCAGCGTCTGTTAAATTTGTTGTCCAAGTAAAAAGTGTATCATTTTGAATAAATTTATTTCCAGTAACTGAGTAAGTTAAATTATCTCCATCAGCATCATTAGCTGTTAAATTAATTTGATATATACTACCTTCAGCAATAAAAGATAAGCCGCTAGTTGTAACAAATGCTGGAGCTTGATTGACGTTGTTAATTGTGACAGTAACTATTTGTGTATCATTGAT
>CAYZMD010000102.1:841-5467 GCA_964479425.1 uncultured Methanosarcinales archaeon
AATTAAATTCTTTAGTATTTTGAATAAATCGTGTGTCGTTACAATAATAAGTTAATCCGTCATTATCAAAATCTGAGGCATTTAAATTATAAGTTACTGTTGCTTCTTCACTAACTGCTTGGTTTGATAAAGCGTCTAAAACTGGAGCTTGATTGACGTTGTTAATTGTGACAGTAACTATTTGTGTATCATTGATTTGCCCATCGGAAGCTGTGAACAAAACATCATAAACTCCTGCGTCGGTTAAATTAGTTGTCCAATTAAATTCTTTAGTATTTTGAATAAATCGTGTGTCGTTACAATAATAAGTTAAAGTATCGTTATTTACGTCTGATGCGTTTAAATTATAAGTTACTATTTGTCCTTCTCCAATTGTTTGATTTAATATATTATCTAATATTGGAGCTTGATTAAAACCTAATAAAAATTCCATCTGATTATTTGTTTCATTTTGTTCCTGAACAGAATTTAAGTTATCTACAAAACCAATTATTTTAGAATGGCTGGAATTTCCTGTATAAGTAAACTCAACTGTTCTATTAAATATAGTAGATATATTGATTCTAGTACTATAAAGCACATTGTTTAAAGCTACACTATCATGAAAAAATGTTAGCAATATATTATTAGCACTATTACCTTCCAAATTATTTATCCTTGAAGTTATTGTATAATTTTGATTATCAATCATTGTTGGTGATGACGTAATATCAACTAGACTTAAATCTGCAAGGTCATAATAGATTCTTAGATCTGTTAAATTCATTATTCCATATCCTGTGGCTACGACATCAATTGTCAAATTTTGGTTATTATTATCTGGTTCATCAGTAAAACCATCTGAATCATCATCAATTCCGTTATATAATTCTAAAACACCATCATGAGGATTTTGTAATATTGAATTAAGCTTATTTTTCAAATCAATGTTTTCATCTTCTAAATAATTGCCATTGTAAGACCAAATTGAATCACTATCTACTTTTACATTTGGTGTGTCAAGCAAAGAAACTTTTTCGCAATTAACTTTAAATTTATAATCTTTAGTAATATCATACTTATTATCAACCCAACTATACCTTGAGCCTCCTGCATAGACATCAGTAAGTTGGTAATACATCCCATATACTCCATCATCTTGCATATTATTAGAAGTCGGTTTAAAATGATAAACATCTCCAGGAGTAACATATAAACTATTAAAATCGAAATTTACCCAACCTTTTGCTGTAGAAGTTGGAACTTCATCGGATTGTTTTGTGGATGTTTCCAAATCTGAATCATCTGGATTTTTCATAACATGCATAATAACTGGTTCTGTAAAAGTACCTGAACCTCCACCTTTAGCCATCCATAAATCTATTGAAGTTATTTTATTACACATTGCAGGAATTGTAAAAGATTGACCATATTTACTAGAAGCAGCTGAAATCAAATGAATACTTCCTGAATCTAAGGATTGATTAATCAAATCACTTCCTAAATAAACTTCTTTTCCTTCAACATGCATTGTTGCGTAATTTATATTTGCATGACTTGGTAAATTAATTAAAGTTGAATTGTTTGAATTAAATTGTACATAATTACCATTAGAAAAATTATTTTCAAAGTTTTCATTTAGAGCTTTAATATAAATTTGTTTAGTTAAAATATTATTATTCTCATCTAGTTCAAGAATTGTAGAATTTGGATCCGCCAATATTGATATTGTATGCAAACCTGGTGTAGTTGTACTATTTTTTATTGCAAAATTAGATGAAGATGCTGTTAAGTTGCCCAAACTAGCTGAACCTATATTTACTTCGTCTATTAAAAAATCAGCAAAAATATTGGTTGCATTGGAAATTCCAATATTTGAAATTGTTGCATTTATTTCTAATAATTGACCTTCTTCTAATAAATCATTTACAAAATTAATTTCTGAAACTATTAAATCTGAACCTGCTGATGTTGGTAAAGTAAAATAATATTCTAAAATATTTGCACTACTATCCATAATCCTTAACTTAAAATTAACTTCTAATGCTCCAATATTTCCCAAAGATGCATTACATAAATTTCCTGATTTTGTTACAGGAATAGATTGCCAACCTGCATTATCATAATACATTTCTACAGTTGAAAACGAGCTACCAACTGGATCTACTTCAAAATAGAATTTATTATCATTATCTAAAGTGTCTTTTTTTACTCCATTAACAACTACATCAAAATATTTTAATGATGGTGGATTACTATCAGCCAAAGAAGTATCAAAAGTATTGTTGATAATTACAGTTCTATTAATACCATTAATCTCATACGTTTTATTAAATATTAAACTATATTTGTTAGCTAACTTTGAAAGTGAATAAATTTCATCAGTTCCTGATAATACACCACTATCGACTGAAACGCCATTTTGATATAATTTCCAAGGAACTTCTTCATAAGGTAAATATGAATAACCTTGAGTTAAAAAAGAGTATTGATAACCACTATCTGAATATGAAGTTAAGTTGATTGCGTTAGCATTATTATCAAATTTTCCATACCAAAAAAATGGAGCTGTTCCAAAATATAAATCTGTTTTATTTGTATCAATAATTTTATTGTTTAATTTTAAATCAAAGGTTGATGTAACATTTTGTATTACCGGAGTAATATAGTCTTCAGACAATAACCAAACATCATTAAAACTATGATCTTCAGTCGGTTTTTCTGTAAAATAAGCATCAATACTACCACTAACAGACTTTTGCATATTAATAATAGTTTGCCCTTGACTCTTTGATGCATGTTTTATCCAAGTTGTTGTTTCAGGAGTATATATTTTAAAATTTAAAAATGGAGTATTATTTGAGACTATATTAGATGAAACATTAGAAACATAATTAGTAGCTTCATATAAAGCATCATCATAATAAAATGGGAATTCCCAATTATAACTGTAATTTGTACTGAAATTAGAAAAATGTTTTTCATGTTTTGTTTCAGGAATACTTCCGCCTGTAGTCATGCTCCATAATCTGTACAAATCTATATTATTTCTATACTTAAAAATCCACATTGACTTGGAAGTGGTTGGGTTTATTAAATTCAAATCTTTATCATATAAATTAAGGTCTAAAGAATATTTTGCTTCATTCCTATCAATACTAATTGGACCATTAATATATTGATTTTCTCTTACAACGATATAATCATTATTTTGAAAAGTTGTAATTATATCATAATATCCTTCCTGAAGTGCTACATACTTAGTTGTGCCTGGATTTTGATATGACCATTTATTACTTACTCTATCATGGACACTAAACCATCCAGGAGATGTCGGAACACCTGCAGAAAAGAAAGAAAACCCGAATGATGTTTCTTTAATAAACATATAAGGAATGGTTAAATTTTCTGTTCCTGAAGTAATGTAAACTTTTCCTTCATGCCTACCATCTAAAATTTCTGAGTTATTTGCGGTTATAGTTACTTGAATAATTACTTCTTGATTTTGATTTAATATAACTGAATCTTGTGAAAAATTAATGCTAATATTTGTTTCTGATAATGATGAAAAATCATATGTTGTTGTGCCAATTAAATTTTTTAAAGTAATATTTTTTGTTATTTGAAAATTTGGAAGACTAGGATTATTAACGCCTAAAGAAAAACTTGAAGGAGATGCCAATGCTTCTGCATTAACAGATTCTAATGCATTTACTAATCCTGTTCCTTGCCGAGTTACAATATATCCTTTATCAAAAGCTGTAGTTGTAATAACGCTTTTTACCTCTTGAGGCGATAGATCTTTATTTTGTAAGATTAATGCTGCAAGACCTGCAACGTGTGGTGTTGCCATACTTGTTCCAGATAATTGCATATATGTAGTAGGGCTACAATGTTCACATGAACCAGTTGGGACTGTAGATTTTATTAAAGAGCCTGGAGCTAATACGTCAGGTTTAATATTATTATTTGAGGTAGGGCCTCTTGAAGAAAAAGATTGTAAAATTCCATTATCATTAGAAGCACCAACAGTGATTGCTTTTTCTGCAGACGCTGGTGAACCAACAGTATAGTCGCCATTATCACCATCATTACCTGCTGCAACAATTACAACAGCTCCATCATCAACTGCTTTATTAACTGCTAGGCTTAAGGCTGAATTTTCATCGCCATTACCGCCTAAACTTAATGATAAAATATCAATATGATCTGACTTATCATCATCGTCATTTGGATCCATTGCTCTTTCTATTCCTTCAATAATTTGTGATTCACTACCTGAACCACCTGCGCTTAATACTTTATATCCATATAAAACTGCATCAGGAGCAACACCTTTTAGTGTGCCGTTTGCAGCTGTAATACCAGCGCAATGTGTTCCATGACCATTGTCATCCATTGGATCACTATCATCATTAATAAAATCATAACCGCCTTTAACTTTACAATTAGATCCTATACATCCGCCTAAATCTGCATGAGTATAATCAATGCCAGTATCAAGAATTGCAATAGAAATATCTTTACCTGTTAAATTACTACCAGAAGCGTTTAACTGTTGCCAAACTTGAGTTACGTTAATTGCGGGAACACTTGTATCAAGAGCTATTGATAAAATTCTATCTGGTAAAATTTTCTTAATTCCTT
>CAYZMD010000103.1:0-5417 GCA_964479425.1 uncultured Methanosarcinales archaeon
AATTATAGTTTTTATATTTATTTTGTAAGTTATCACGGAGCTTTGGATCATACCCGATTTCTCGGATATTTTTCGTAAAGATATAACTTTGATTAACTCTAAAAAACACAATTTTCAGTAATTTATTTATATATTAAAGTTAGCAATATAGTGTTTATCAAAACCCTCTATATAATAGAAAGTTTTTTAAATGTCTTATTAAAACTCTTGATTAGGTGATATAGAATGCCGTTTGATCCAGAATTAGACAAAACATTATGGAGTGAAGAAAAACAATTTGATTCAACAAAAATTACTGTTTCAGTTAAGCAGTATAACGAAGGAGTAAAGAAACTTCAAATTTCTAGAGAAAACCCCACTAAAGAAGGCGAGTTTAGATTTGCTAAATTAGGAAGAGTTACTAAAGAAGAAGCTGAAGCTATTTTACCTTTAATGCAAAAATCATTGGAATTTATGTAATTTCTTTTTTTTCTTTTATTTTTTATTATTTAGATAGCAATCTTTTTAAATAGAGTATTTATTCTTTTTCATATAATATATAATAATTATAATGTGGTGAATTTACATGAAATATGATGCTCAAGCTGTTGAACCGGAAATAATGGAATATTGGAAGAAAAATCAAATATACAAACAAGCTAAAGATAAGAATAAAGGCAAACAAAAATTTTATTATTTAGATGGACCTCCATATACTAGTGGAAAGGTTCACATTGGAACTGCTTGGGGTAAATCCCTTAGAGATTCATTGATGAGATTCAAAAGGATGAATGGCCTTGATGTATGGGATAGAGCAGGATTTGATATGCATGGACTTCCTACAGCTCAAAAAGTTGAAGCAAAATTTGGTCTTAAAAATAAAGATGAGATTCCTCGATTCGGAGTAGACAAGTTCGTTACAGAATGTGAAAAATTAGCTGTGACTAATATGAAGCAGATGATTATTGATTTTCAAAGAATAGGTATATGGATGGACTTTGAGAATCCTTATATGCCAATCACAAAAGAATTTATTGAAGGTGAATGGTGGCTAATTAAAAGAGCGCATGAAACTAATAGATTATATGAAGGTAAAAAAACTATGCATTGGTGCGCTGAATGCGCAACATCATTAGCAAAGCATGAACTTGAATATAAAGAAATTACAGACGATAGTATTTTTGTAAAATTACCTGTTAAGGGTAAATCAAATGAATTTTTAATTATTTGGACAACTACTCCTTGGACAATTCCTTTTAATTTAGGTGTAATGGTTAATCCAGAATTAGAATATGTTAGAGCTCAAGTTGAGAATGAAGTTTGGATAATTGCAAAAGCTTTAGTTGCACCAGTAGTTCAAGCTGTTGCTGGGAAAAAATATGAATTAGTTGAAGAATTTACTGGAGATAAACTCGAAGGATTAGAATACATCCATCCTTTTTCAGATACAATTACAGATTATGTTGAACTAAAAAAAGAGCATCCTAAATTACATACTGTTGTTTTATCAAAAGAATATGTTGATACCTCAGCGGGAAGTGGACTTGTTCATTGTGCTCCTGGATGCGGACCTGAAGATTATGAAGTTGGGTATAAAAATAATTTACCTGCTTACAATAATATTGACGAATATGGAATGTTTTTAGAACATATGGGCGAATTTAAAGGCAAGTTTGCTAAAAAAGATGATAAGTTTTTTATTGAAGCACTTGAAAAAAGAGGAGCTTTAATTGAAACAACAAAAGTTGAGCACGATTATGCACACTGCTGGAGATGTCATCAACCAGTTGTCTTTAGGACGACAGCTCAATGGTTCTTTAAAGTTGAAGATTTGAAAGAAAGAATGCGAGAATTAAATAAAAATGTTCATTGGGTGCCTGAATGGGCTGGAGCAAGACAATTTGATTCTTGGCTTAGCAATTTAAGAGATAATAGTATCACAAGACAAAGGTATTGGGGATGTCCTGTACCAATTTGGAAATGTGAATGTGGAAAATATGAAGTTATTTCTACAGTAGAAGAAATTAAAGAAAAATCAGGAAAAGTTCCAAAGAATTTACACAGACCATGGATTGATGAAATTGAATGGAAGTGTGAGTGCGGTGAAATGATGAGAAGAGTACCAGACATTCTTGATGTATGGATTGACGCTGGAACAAACTCATGGACGTGTCTTGATTATCCTAATAGAGAAGATTTATTAAAAGAATTATTCCCTGCTGATTTTATTTTAGAAGGAAAAGATCAAATCAGAGGTTGGTTTAATTTGTTATTTGTAGCTTCTATGATTTCAATGGACAAACCAAGTTACAAAGCTGTTTACATGCATGGTTTTATTAACGATGCAAACGGTAGAAAAATGTCAAAGTCTATTGGAAATTATATTTTACCTGACGAAGTAATCGATAAGTATGGTTCAGACACATTAAGATATTATATGATTGGTGGAAGCAAACCAGGAGTTGATATTAATTATAATTTTGATGACATGGCTGTTAAAAATAGAAATCTAGTCGTGTTTTGGAATGTTCATAATTATCTTATGAATTATTCTGCGGAAATTGATGTTAATCCTAGCCAGTTAGATGATTCTATATTTGAAAATATTGGACTTGAAGAAAAGTATATTTTGTCTAAATTAAATAGCACTATTGAACATGTAACAATGTTATTTAATGAATATAGACTTGATGAAATTCCTAATTCAATAGAAAATTTATTTTTTGAATTATCTCGAACATATATTCAGTTAATCAGAGATAAAGCTGCCCTTGGCACAGAAGACGAAAAGCAAGTTGTTCTTTATACAATTTACAAAGTGATGATGGAAGGACTAAAAATGTTTTCTACAATAGCGCCTTTTGTCTCTGAAAAAATGTTTTTGGATTTCAAAGATAAGTTTAGCTTACCAGAAGAATCAATTACTTTATATGATTGGCCAAAAGGAAATGCTTCACTTATAGATGAAGATATTGAGAAAAACATGGATGTTGTTAAGTTTGTTATCCAAAGCACACTTGCAGCAAGAGAAAAGGCTCAATTAGGTTTAAGATGGCCTTTAAAGGAAATAACTGTTGTTTCAGATAAAGACCCTGTTAATAAGGCTGTTAGAGCTATGTATGAGATTGTAAAGCAACAAACTAATTGTAAAGAAGTTTTACTTGCAGAAAAAATCGATGGGATTGAAAAATTGGTCAAGCCAGATTATGGTAAGCTTAATCCTGATTTTAAAGAGAAATCTCCAAAGATAATTGCAACTCTAGCAACAACCAGTCCTGAAGCAATTTTAAATGCTATTGAGAAACATGGTAAATTTGAAATGGATATTGACGGTGAAAAAGTAAATATTCTCTCTGAACATTTGATAATTCAAGAGCAATCTCCTGCAAATTTGGAAGGTGCAGATTTTCGTGGAGGAAAAGTTTACATTAATACAGACAGAACTCCTGAACTTGATGCTGAAGGTTTTGCTCGTGAATTAACTAGAAGAGTACAAAATAATAGAAAGATTGCAAATCTTGAGAAAACTGACAGAATTAAACTTTGTATTGAAGTTCCAACTGAGTTGAAGATTATACTTGATACTTTGGGCGCTTTGATTGAAGAGAAATGCGGAGCAGATAAACTTGAGATTACTGATAAGTGTGAAGATGAATATCATACTGTCGCAGAAGAGAAAATCAAAGGTAAGCAGTTTAAAATTTTGTTTAGTAAGGTTTAGTTTTTTTTATTTCTTTTTTTAGTTGTCCAGTGCTATAATGTTTGAATTCTTATGAATGATAGCTTGTACTCTAATTGTTATGACCACTGGACACACTGGACAGGTGCGCGTGAGCTATTTAAACAAGTATTGCTAGTATGTATTGTATGTTGCTAAGAATTTTATGTCAAATCTCAAATAATACAAAAAGGTGGTGGCTATGAAAGAATTACTTGTATCTCGTGATACTCCGTTAAATGAACTTACTCTTAGGCGTTATGAAAAACCCTCCAATTTAGGTCATCGTGATCTATTAAAAAAACTGTGTTTAAGTATTGGGCTCTTGCAACCAGGTGACTCTCGGGATGTTATTGTTGATGTTCTGTTTGTCATGCTGGAAGCTAAAGACGAGATACCTAGCGAAGAAATAAGGTTAAGAGTTATAGATTATAGAAAACAGAAAAATTTGAGAATGAGTGGTATTGCAAGCTCAAATATTAGACGACAATTAAAGAGGTTAAGAGATTTGTTTTTGATTGAAAAAGTTGCCAATAAATACAGGGTCTATGAGAATGCTGATCTGACTGCAACGTTTGAAGAGAAGCTTGAAACTTATTTACTCAAAAGTATTATTGATAGAGTTAAGGATTATTATAAGCAGGTTGATGTAATGTTTAATTGAGATGATAATTAAGCAGAATCATTTGTGGACAACAAGATAGAAAAGTTTATAAATGTGGACAACATATATGTGTATATGGCTTATATTGAAACAATTCAGAGGGGGAAACAAAACTTTTATTATCTTACTCAGACGATAAGGATTGGAGAAAAATTCAAAAAGATACGGAGATTCTTGGGAAAAGGAAAAATTTCTAAAAAAAAGCTTGAACTACTTGCTAAACAAGCAGACAAAGGACTTAAAGAGAAGGTGAGCGAAGTAAAAACAATTAAAAAAGTTATGAAATTAGATACAACAACAAGAAAAGAACTTGCTGAAATTAAGAAAGGTTATCAGAAAATAATTAATAATCTTTCTCCAATAGAATATCAAGTTATTGAAAAACAGCATTTAATAAATTTTACTTTTAATACAAACGCTATCGAAGGTTCTACAATTACATTAAAGGAAACTGCACATATTTTAGAAGATGGTATTGCTCCAGAAGGAAAAGAATTAAGAGAAATTCATGAAATTGAGAATACTAAAAAAACATATGAGTTAATGAAAAAATATAAAGGAAATATTTCAATTAAATTTATTAAACAAATCCATTATAATTTAACATTTAATATTTTGAATGAACAATCAGGAAAAATAAGATCGATTCAAGTTTATATGGCTGGATCAAAACATAATCCAACAAAACCTTCTGAAGTTAAACAAGAAATGCAAAGATTATTACGTTGGATAGCACAGAATAATAAAATTCATCCAGTAATTCTAATAGCATATGTTCATCATTTTTTTATTGCTATTCATCCATTTATTGATGGAAATGGTAGAACAGGGCGTTTATTGATGAACTTTATGCTTATGAAAGCAGGTTATCCTCCAATTTGTATTCGACTAAGAGAACGAATTAAATATACTGATTATTTAGAGAATGCACGAGATGGAGATTCTGTCTCTTTTGTAAACTTTATTGTCGATAAGATTAAAGAAACATATAAAGACCTTGTGGACAACACATGAGAAGAATAAACAGGTGTGGACAACACAGTTTCTATATGGTCT
>CAYZMD010000104.1:0-5371 GCA_964479425.1 uncultured Methanosarcinales archaeon
CTTAAAAAATGTGCTTATCTTGTAAAATCATTTCAATCTTATGTAGTAAAAGAAAAAATGTATTCTGAAGAAATAAAAGGTGAAAAAGCTTTTAATAAATTATTAAGCATAGGCTCAAAAGCTACAGAAATTAAAAAACATATTAAACAATATAATGGAATAAAAGATTCAATTAGTTTAATTAGAAAATATTGTATGGATAATATTATTCCTGAAGAACAATATATATTCAGAGATATTGTTACGGAAAGAAGAATACCTTGTAAATTTAAAATATATCAATCTCTTACAAAACAACAATTCAAATTAAGAAGAAATAGAGATGCTCAATCAGCGAGTGATTCTTTTAAGAGAGCAAAAAGAGCAGTTCGTGCACAAGACAGAGGAAGTTATGTACGAAGATCAAAGCGTTAACTAATAAATTAATGTTTTTTCTATTTCCTAATTTCTTTTAAAGCAACTAAAAAGTATCATTTTGAAATAATTGTTTCTCAATAGCTTTTTATAAAGGAGTGGTTTTCTTTGGTTGTATGAACTTGTTTACTTTATTTTTTATCGGTGTTGCAAATTTTATTATAGTATCTTTATTTACTTTAAGTGGAGGTATTGGTCTAGTTATGCGCCCACTCATTATGTTTTTAGGAGTTTCACCTCAGATAACTATTGGTACTTCTCGTGTGTCCGCAATTCCAGGAAGTATTCTTGCTCAAAGAGTATTGCACGAGTCAAAAAAGATTGATTGGAAATTAGTCTTTTGGCTTGCACCAATGCACGTTGCAGGTGGTTTATTAGGGATCTTTGTAATTACATCTTTAGATAATATTATATTAAAGAAAATAATAGGGTGTTTGCTTATTTTTGGTGGTATTATTCTTATTGTTAAAAAACAAGTTGGTTTACAAAAAACAAAACCCGCTTTAGGGAAATTACACTTACTTGTTTCTTGGCCCATTATATTTATTTTAGGAACCCTTCTTATTATTGTTGGTGGTGTTGGACCTTTAGGCAGATTGCTATTTGTTTTTGGTTATGGCAAGACACATATTGAAGCAGCTGCTATGCAAAAAGCAATTAACTTTTGGCAAACAATTATCACTACATTTATTTTTATTGGTATGTTACTTGTTGATTGGTGGCTTTTTATAGTATTAATTATTTCAAGCACTCTTGGGAATTATGTTGGTACAAAATTCGTGTTAAAAAAAGGAGAAAAGTATTTGTATTATCTTTTACTTACTGTTATTTTTGTTTCTGCAATAAAATTGATTTTTTTCACTTAGGCATATAAACTTTAACTCTTGTTATATGATTTATAAAAAAATAAAAAAATTTAAGCTCCATCTAAAGGAACTTCTGCTCCGGATTTCTCAGATGTATGAAGTTCTCCAGCATCAGCTTTCAAAGCTTCAACTTTATCCAATTTTTCCCAAGGGAATTCATCTCTTCCGAAGTGTCCGTAAGCTGCTGTATTTCTATAGATTGGTTTTCTTAGATCTAATTCTCTAAGGATATCAGATGGTTTTACTGGGAAGTGCTTTTTAACTAATTCAGATAGTTTTTCTTCGTCAATTTTGTTAGTTCCAAAACAGTGCACAAAGATTGACATTGGATCAGCAATACCAATAGCATAAGCTAATTGAACTTCGCATTTGTCAGCTAACCCTGCAGCAACAATATTTTTTGCAATATATCTTGCAGCATAAGCAGCACTTCTATCTACTTTACTTGGATCCTTTCCACTAAAAGCTCCGCCACCGTGTGAACCATGTCCACCGTAAGTGTCAACAATGATTTTCCTTCCTGTAAGTCCTGCATCAGCGTAAGGACCGCCACGAACGAATTTTCCTGTTGGGTTTACCCAGAATTTGGTTGTATCGTCAATCCAATCTGCACATACTGGTTTAATTACTTTCTCAATAATTTCTTTTTTAATCTCATCATGAGTAATATCTGCATCGTGTTGTGTTGAGATTAAGATTGCATCAGCTCTAACTGGTTTTCCATTATCATATTCAATTGTAACTTGACTTTTACCGTCAGGTCTAACCCAAGGTAATAAACCAGATTTTCTAACGTCAGCTAATTTCTTTGTTAAATCATGAGCCAACTTAATAGGTAATGGCATGTATGTTTCAGTTTCGTTTGTTGCATAACCAAACATCATTCCTTGATCTCCAGCACCTTGTTCTGCGCCTTCTTTACCTTCAGCAGAAGCTTCATTCACACCTTGTGCAATATCTGGAGACTGTTCTGAAATAGCTAGTAAAACTGAGCAAGTTTCATGTTCGATTCCGTATTCTGCTTTTGTATATCCAATTTCTTTGATTGTTTTTCGAACAACTGTAGGAATATCAACGTAAGCTTTTGTTGTTAATTCACCGCAAACTAAAACCATACCAGTTTTTGTAACGCATTCACAAGCTACTCTTGACATTGGATCTTGCGCTAAACAAGCGTCTAAAACAGCGTCTGAAATTTGATCGCAAAGTTTGTCTGGGTGACCTTCAGTCACACTTTCTGATGTAAAAAAATATTTTCCTTTTTTCATTTTTTAACCTCCAGTGAAAAATGAAGCTTAAAAATCTTCTTGAGATTTTTTTTGTTTCATTTTATATCACCTTATATTTGAATTTAATAAAGCAATCAATTAGCAAATCATTTATAAAAGGTCTTGACAAAAATATTCGTATTGGAATAAATACACAAGTATACACAGTAAACACGTCAAGATTATATAACTGTAAACTTTACGAATATTATGCAAAATCTCCATAATCACACACAATTTTCAGATGGCACAGCACTACCTAAAGAAATAGTAGATGAAGCTATAAAGCAAAATATGGAAGCTGTTGCAATTACAGACCATTTCCAGTATATACGAAAAAGCAAAAAACTTGAACTATATATAGAAGTGCTTCAGAATCTTAAAGATACTACAAAAGACATAAAAATTTTGAAAGGAATGGAAATCAACACATCAATGGTTATAGTGGATGAACTACCAATAGACATTCTTAAACAGCTTGATTTCGTGCTTCTTGAACATCTGCCTAGCGTAAAAGTCCTGATAAAGATGGCAAAAGCCATTCCATGCAGAATTGGAATAGCACATCCAAACTCACATATATTAGAACAGGAAGCTCTAATAGAAGTATGTGAAAAATATAATATATTCATAGAATTAAATACCATAAGATTTACATTTATGGATGAGGTAAATGATGAAAATCAGCTAGAATTTGAAACGCAAGAAAGTTTTTTTAATAAACTAAAAGGAACAAAAATAAAAGTGTCGGTTGGCACAGACACACATACAGATCTTTTTGATTATTACACATATATTAAAAGAGCTTATGAGTTCATAGAAAGATTAGAATTAAAAGAAATTTACTTTTAAATAAATTAAGCATGCTATAATTCTTTTCGCCCAAACCAAAGTCTTATAAAAATCATAAAAGGAAGAAGTAACAATGCTAATATTATATCTTGATACCATCCTACTAGTTCATAGGGGAAATAATATAATCCAACCAATATCACAATTAAATTAATAAAAATAACCAAATATGTTGTATTTTTAATATCTATATTTTTCTTAAATTTCTTATCAAAAAAGTAAAATGAAAAAGCACTTAACATAGCAAATCCACCAACAATAAAAATATCAATAAATGATAATTGTTTTTTGGAAATAACTATACTATTTAAGGCAAAAAAGATACGAATACAAACAATAACAATAATAACAAGACTTAAAGTAATTATTTCAGAAAAATTCCATCTATTAAAATTAAAAAAGGAGCTTTTTTTCTTTTTAGGAAGATTTACTTTAAACATTATTATAATAATACATATGCAAATTATAAACTTTTCTAGAAATATTATATATTGTAGGAAAATAATTTGAGAAGTAATTCTGTAATTGGGTTTAATGGAAATTGATTATCTATTATTGCGATATGATTTTTACTTTATTATTATTATTCCGAAAAGAATATAAAAGACTAACAATTATTCTTATTAAAATGCCTTATACTTTAGAAGAAATCAAAAATATTAGAAAAAAACTAGGTTTAACACAGTCTCAATTAGCTAAAAAATCGGGACTTAGCCAAAGTTTAATTGCTAAAGTAGAGGCAGGGACACTTGATCCAACATATAAAAAAGCTCAGCAGTTATTTCAAGCGCTTGATGATTTACAAAAAAAAGAAGAAGTCAAAGCAAAAGAAATTATGTATAAAAAGATAATAACTGTAGATTGTGAAGATAATGTAATTAATGCAGTAAAGAAAATGAAAAAACACGGAATTTCACAGCTTCCAGTTTTACAAAATGATGCGCCAGTTGGTTTAATCTCAGAATCGACGATAATTAATGCAATATCAAGCAATAAAGATTTATCTAAACTTAAAGTCTGTGATGTTATGAAAGAATGTCCACCAATCATTACACCAAATGCTAGGAAATCTTTTATTTTAGATATGCTTAAACATTACAGTATTGTTCTAGTAGCAGATAAAGGGAAACTAAAGGGATTAATCAGTAAAGCAGACGTCCTAGACAGCATTTATTCGTAAATTTTGATAACAATAATATTTAAAGGTATATAGATTTTGTTGTCTTTATGAAGGATAAAAAATTAGGTTATTCATTGTTCGGTGTTGGGATGGTTACAGCAATAGGATTATTCTATTTTTCCATGACCTATGAGCCTTTAAAAAAAGAGTATGAGGCTTCTAAGACTATACAAGGGGTTGTCAAGGATGAGGAATATTGGAAAAATCCCATAACTTCATCATATAAACTTATTGTAGACACAAAAAGTGGTAAACTGGTTGTTAAAGTACTGGATTCTTATGATATTACAAAAGAAAGTCTAAATAAATTAGTTAGAGAGGGTTCTAAAATTCAGTTTTTAAGCACTAATATTATTAAGGAGCCTTATTATGGTGACTTAATTGCTATTGTGGACAAAATGGTTTATCGAAGAGATCCTAAAGAAAGTGATTTTGTAAAGGTTGTTGATGGTTACAAACGTGCAAATCGAATTCAAATATTGTCTAGATAGCATTTATTCGTAAATTTTATAAATTTCTCGGAATTCTTCCATAAAATGCATATCTATGAAACGTTTTCAGGCAAGTATTGTAAATTAAAATTAGTTGAGGGAATAAACGGTTTAGAAATAATCAAAAAACCTAAGCCCGAAACTCTTGAAGAAGGTATTATTCATATTGAAAAAGATGTAGCAAATTTATCTTTAGCTTCTAAAGTAAAATGTGTAGCTCAACCAATTGATTATAATCCAAGTACAGACTGTGGGACAAAAGTCCAACCTAGTCCTTCATTATAATAATAAATGCTCGTT
>CAYZMD010000105.1:0-5358 GCA_964479425.1 uncultured Methanosarcinales archaeon
TTAGCGTATTTTCCTTGTAATATTCTGATATTTTTGATATTTAATTTGTTTGCTGAAATAATATCTGTATCAAGCCTATCACCAATAACTAGCGCATCTTTTGCCTCTACATTGTATTTTGATAGAATGTGCCCAAAAATTATGTCTTTGGTTATTGATTGATTTTGATTATCTGAAACAAAGTAATCTTTGAAAGTTTCGTCGAGCTTAAGTCTTTCAATTTTATCCCATTGTTTAACTAGTGGACCATTAGTCATTAAAATTAGTATATATCCTTTTTCTTTTAAGTCTTTTAATATTTCATAGACTCCGTCGAATATTTTTAGTTCTTTGGCTTTTGTCTCATGATATGCTTTTACTGCCGTTGCAATATATTTACCAGGAAAATCAACATTATACTGCATAATTAATTCATTAAAATGATCTCTAGAGTTAGAACCAAACTTTTTTACAATTATCATTAATTTTTCATATACATTTTCTTTAGTGTCATTCAATCCTTTATCGACGATAGCCTGACAAGCGTTTTTTCTTGATTTTGTAGCTAATTCAGAGCTAGGAAATAAAGTGTCGTCAAGGTCAAATATTATTAGTTTCATGTATGTTATTATATTCTTGGAATATATTAATCTTTCTGCTAGTTAATCAACAAATGTATTCTGGAAATAGACCACATTATATTATTAAAAAACAGAAATGCATTATGTTGAGTAGGTAGAATTAACCAAAAGAAAAACTTTGCGTTTTTCTTAAGTCGCTCTAAAGGGCTATCCTGTATCCCACAGTTAGAAAACAGACGCTAAAGCTGGGTCTTAGGAATCTTTTTCAATAATTTTTAGAAGAGGGATTAATAATTTTTTCTGCTTCTGCCTTTTCTATAGCTTTTGGATTAATATCAACTCCAACAACTGAATATCCTCTTCTATACAAATCAATAGCAAATTTTCCAATTCCGCAACCAAAATCTAATATTGTTTTTACTCCTTCTTTCTCGAACAACTCGTATAAAAAAGTTGGTAATTTAATTTTTGAAGGAATTACATCTGCTGGATATTCTTTCCAATCTTTACAATAATCTCTTTTCATACATATGATTAATTAACATTATTTTAAAAACATTGTGAATAAAATTCCTTGCTTCTTGTTCTAAAAGATTCTTTGGGTTAGAATGCTTTTGAAAAAAACTTTTCAGATGCAATTTTTCCATAGTCTGTATAGAAAAAGAATTTGATAGGATGTTAAGTGAAATAATTTTATGGGTGCACACGAATTAAAACAATAAATTTATTAATACTATCAAATTTATTATACTTATGAAATATAAATTATTATGTCCAGATCAAATAATTACATTAAGAGATTATCCATTGTACAATCAACATATTCTTAGGATTTATTTTAGAATTTTTTCAAAGAATCAAGGCAAAATATTGCCTCCTTGTCCAGTGATACACAAGTCATTAGGAATACCTTTTGTTAGTGGCAGAAGTGATAAAGCAAAAAAACATAATGCACTTCTAAGTAGTTTTCTGGAGAAAAATCCTAATGCAGAATATTTTCTTTTAGATGGAAGTCACAAAACTACTGCTGCAACTTTATCAAAAAAAATGATTCCTGTTGTTATTATTGAACAAGACAAAGATTTTAAAAAAGCAAAAAAATTAATTAAAACTGGTGAATTTTTTGGTTGGAATTCTGTAGAAAATTCTATTAAAGATGCTATTAATGAATTGGCTAAGCATCATATAGGTTCAGAAAAATTTCTAACTGTCGAAGATAAATCAAAGCTATTGGTTAAGAATAAAGATATCCCAGATTACATAATCTCTTTTTATAAAAATAATAAATAAGTGCACCCTGAAAATTACTATCGTCAGCCCCTCGGAACGTTACACTAAAATCCAACCTTTAACGAGGGAAACTAACATACGCTAAACAAAATTCTTGCTAACTAAAAAAGGGAGTTATTTTATTCTAAATTTGTGTTGAAAAAATGAATTTTCTTTGTTTTTTAGCTATAATCCATAAATTTATTTAAAGAATAACTATTTTATTGATAATATGGAACAATCAACATTATATTCAAGAATTAATTCATTAAAATGATTTCTAAAATTAGAACCAAACTTTTTTACAATTAACATTAATTTTTCATATACATTCTCTTTAGTGTCATTCAGTCCTTTATCGACGATAGCTTGACAAGCGTTTTTTCTTAATTTTGTTGCGAGTTCTGAACTAGGAAATAAAGTGTCGTCAAGATCAAATATTATTAGTTTCATGTATATTCTTAGGTTCTTGGAATATATTAATCTTTCTGCCAGTTAGTTTTATAAGTTTTCAGCACCCTGTAGTTATATGACAGAGTATGGTAAAGTTTGGACGGATTTTCAAAAAAAAGTTCATAGAATTAAATCCCAATTAACATTACATGAAGTACTTGGTTCATCTGTTGCTAATGGTTTTTTAAATGTTCTTAGAAAAGCTGAAGATGAATTTAACACTATTGATAGTCTGGATGAAAAAAATATAGATGCATTAAATAATTTAATTATTCCTTATATACATTCTGTAGTAAATAGTTTGGAATCAAAAATCACTCAAATAACTGAAGGATTTGAGCCTGATTCTACTAAAAAGTTTGAAATATTATTACAAGAAGATGCACTTAAAATATCAGATTATGAGGGAATATTAGAAGATTATCATGATGCAGTTTCAAGATATTTTGATTTTCAGGAAAAAATATCTCAAATGGATGTTCCTCTTACAGAATCTTATAATGCTGAGTTTTTTAATCGGGAATGTCAAACTATTCTTTCACATTTAGATAAGATGGTGATAAAAAATTTAGGAATATCAATAAAGACACCTGCAAATTTCGATCCTTTTTTATCAAGTGGTAGACAAGGTATGAATTCGATTTTTGTTGGAATGATTCCTAATCTCTTTGATCTAAAAAGAACTATTGCTCATGAGGGATCATTTGGACATCAATTGCATGCTAATATGAGTTTACAAATGGATTTTTCTCATCAATTTAAACATCTTTTAGAAGGTCTTGCAGTATTTGGAGAAAAGTTTGCCATGAAGCTAATATATGAGAAAGAGACCCCTGATTTGTGTCAATATTTATCAGCCAAGCGAGATGTTAGCAGTTTATTATATACAATTATACCTAAACTCATCTATTTTGATAAATTATCTGCGAAGAAAACATTAAAACTTATTGATAGTAGATATCTTTTTAGAACTGATATAAAAATGGCAATTAAAGCTAAAATAAAGGATAGAGATTTTCAAACAAACCTAGGAGATGCTCATTATGCTATTGGATATAAAAAAATTAATGCAATATATCAAAATGCAATTCAAAAATTGCAACAAATAGATTCTGATCCTCAACATATGATGCAATATAAAGCAGAATTAATTATAAATATGTTTTCAGGGCATAGACCACATTATATTGTAGAGAAGCAAACAAATATTTATGTTAAACAACAAGAACATAAGTTAAAGCAATCAAAAAAAAGCATCTAACTTGCTCTGAGCTTTTTCTTCTAATTCTGATTTATCAATTCCAAAGACTTCAAATATTTTTTCAACAACTGGAATTACTTGTTTGTTTATGTAATAATCAGTGTCATAATCATTAGCATCTTCTGGTAATCTAGCCCTATCTCGAAGCACACCTTTTCCTGGAGTGATTATATATCTTACTCGAGTTCCAGCGCCAACCTCTTCACCTTTAGCTTCCATTATTCTTGCTACAGCGACGTGAGGTCCAATAGAATCATAATCTTTAATTGGTTTGCTTAGTTGTGTTATAATAACTAAATCTTCAGTATCAATAGTTTTTGATTTAATTTCTTTGATAATATTTTGCACATAAGTTTTGGCTTTATTAATATCATTTTCTTGTAAAATTAGTTTCAATATCTTTTCTTGTACATTTTTAGCAATAAAACTTACATTTCGCCTAACAGTTTCAAACCCTGTAATTTTTAAGCTTTTATCTCGTCTCATTAAAGCGTATTTCTTTTTTGCGCCAAGATTACTTCCTTTGGCTAAAACAAATAATCCTGCAGGGAAGAATTCTTCATATTCGAGTTCCATAAGTTGTGGTAGTTTAGAATTTACTTCGTCCATAAAAGCTATTGCATCTTGTTCATCTTTTCCTTCAAGGCTTAAGAATACCGAATCAGTGTCCCCGTATAGGACCTTAAAACCTTTTTTCTCAGCTGCATTAATTGCTTTTTTTACGTAGTATCTTGCGTATGCTGTTACGCTTTGACCACATTCAAAACAATACCATCTTGCTGACGAAAATCCAAGGTATCCATAAAAACTATTTCCAAGAACTTTAAGTGCTTCAGATCTAGCTTTAAGTAAAAGATTATCTTTATCTTTTTTTAGTATTTCTTTAATTCTTGCACGTCTAGATATTAATTCTTCAAGTATAGACGATAAAAATCCTTTTTTATGTTTACAAAACCAAATGTTTTGACCTTCTATTGGAACAAGATCTTTTTTGCAATCTTCACAATCGCAAAGCATTGAAGCAATAGAAATATTATGGCTGACAATTATACTTGGATACAAACTTCTAAAATCAAATACCGCAATGTCTTTGTAAAGTCCAGGTGTTGGTTCAACCACAAAAGCTCCTTGAAATTTTTGCCCCATTCTCTCATTAGTTTGATTATAGCCTGGCTTGTTAAGAATAATTTCTTTATACTCATTGCATTTTCTAATTATGTACCATTCATCAAGTTGACTAAAAGACATTCTTGTGACATTAAACATAGGTAGACCAATGATTCTTACCATTTCTTCCATATTAGCTAGAATTTTAAAGAATAGTTGATGTGTTAGTCTAGAGTCTTGTAAATTATATTTTGCAAAATCATTTAACATTGGTGATGTATTATCCCATGCCTCTGCTAATTTAGATATATCAACTTCATCTTTTTTGCTTCCTAATAATTCTGCTGCTACATTATCTAATTTATATGAATCTGTTTTTAATGATCTTCCAATAATAGTTCTTATGAAATTTAATATATCAATATGTGCTATTCCTTTGATGTCAACAGCGCCATATCTTCCTCTTTGTGTAACAGGAGTAGAATAATCAAGGCCAAGTTCAAGTTTAATTTTATTTATTCTTGCTCTAGAAATAATATATGGCATATCAAACCCATCGCTATAATATCCAGTTAACATATCAGGCCCAAATTCTTCAATGTATTGTTTAAATTTCAATAGCATTGCCTTTTCATCTTCAACAAACTCAACATAATCATATTCTGTTTCAAACTTCTTCCATGTAATTACTTTTTTGAAAGATTTATC
>CAYZMD010000106.1:0-5323 GCA_964479425.1 uncultured Methanosarcinales archaeon
TTTATATTTAGCATACCATTGATTGGAATTATATGGGTTATATTCACCTTTTATGTCAATATTCTCTTAGGTGTTTTTTCTATTATATTATTTGCTCTGCTAGCTTTTTTATATACTGTTTTTATGTCTTTGAAATTACTTTTTGTTATTCCTATGATTTTTCTTGATGACAAAAGTGTTATTGAATCAATTAAATATAGTTTTGATTTTACAAGAAAACATTTGAAGAAAGTTTTACTTATTTATGTGATGATTTATGGTTTAACATTTTTGATGAATAATTTTATGGTTAAGCCAGCGACTCAGGCGTTTTTGTATTTTATATTTGCAAATAATTGGTTTATTTTATCAATTAATTTTATCTTAATTTTGATATTTGTCATTTTAGAAGCTTTTGCAATCATTTTTTTGAAAATCTTTTTGTTTTATGCATATATTGATTATAAAAAAATGTTAAAATAAGTTATGTATCATGGGATGTTTTAGTAATATTTATAAATAGATAAAATAAAAGATTTTATATTTTATAAGGAGGTAATAAAAAATGGAAGGTTTAGATTTTAATAAAGCTTTAAAATATCCATTTAATAGATGGAAAGGACTTTTAAATATTTTTTGGGCAATCATACCAATTGTTGGTGCTTTTGCGCTTTTTGGTTATATGGTTAAGATTGTTAAATCAATGATAAATGGAGGATTTGAACAGTTACCAGAAATGAGTTTTGGTGAAGAATTATCAACAGGATTCTTTATGTTTTTGAAATACATACCATTTGTAATAGTATTGATGATTGTAAATATAGTTTTAGCGTTTATACCTATTATAGGACAGTTGCTTAGTTTAGCTATAAACCTATTTATTGTTCCGGTGCTTGTTCTGAATTTTATAAAAAAAGAAACAATTGCTTCATTATTTGAATTTGCAATAATTGAACATGTTCTTAATGATATTGTGGGATATTTAATTGCAATATTAAAGACGATTGGACTTACTATAATTTATGTAGTATTGTGTTTTGTTCTTGTAGGAATTCCAGCATTATCTTTTGGAGGTAATATCTTTTTAGCTGACTGGTTTAGAAACAATATACAATAATTTTTTTCTTTTTTTTTCTATTTCTTTATTATATGAATAATAAAGCAATGTTTATGTGTGCATAAAAGAATATTTTATAGAGGATTTTGATAAACCCTATATAGCGAACTTTGTTATACAACCTATTAACTAAAATTTTAGAGATTAACTAAAGTCATCTATATTTCTTTTATGATTGCTTGTGCATCTATGTTGAATTTTCTTCTTAATTGCTCAGGTGTTCCTGATTTTGGAATTCCTTTAACATACAAATGTTTGATTCTTCCAACAGCTTTTGAAACAACTTCTCCAATACCACATTCATAGTGATCTTCAACAACGATTACGTTGTTTTTGCATTGTTTTGCGTGTTTTCTTAATCCTTCTGCGTCAACTGGTTTTATTGAATATAAATCAATTACTCTGATGTTTTTCTTTCTATGTTTTAGTAAATCATATGCTTTTAGTGCTTCGTGTAAAGTTTCACCAGCTCCAATAACTAGTGCAATATCTTTATTGCTCTTTTTTACAACTTTGAATTTTCCAATAGGAAATTTTTCTGAATTTTTGTAAATAACAGGAGTTTTTCCTCTTGTTGTCCTCATATAGCTTAGGCCATTATGTTTTATCATATTTTTTAATAAATTTTCTGTTGAGACTGCATCGCTAGGATACAAAATAATAGTTCCAGGAAGAGGTAGCATCATACTTAAATCTTCAAGTCCCATTTGACTAGGCCCGTCTGCTCCAATACTAACTCCTGCATGACTTCCAATGAGTTTAATATTTGCCTGACTATACATTGCCATTCTTATAAAATCATAAGCTCTTGTAAAAAATGTTGCAAAAGTTGATATAACTGGAATATAATTTTGTGTTGAAAAACCAAGCGCCATTCCCACCATATTTTGTTCTGCAATATAATTTTCAAAACTTCTTTTTGGATACTTTTTGAAAAAGTAATCTAATTTAGTAGAATTTCCAACTTCAGAATCAATTGCAACAACACTTTTGTTCTTTCCTGCTTTTTCTAAAGCCTTTCCGAAAGCATCCCTTGTCGCTACTTTTTCGCCTAATTTGTATTTGTTTAACTTAAAATCTGTGTGATTATATTTTGTCTTCTTTATTTTATAATTTGATTTAAGTTTAATATTTTTATATGGTATTTCCCATAATGCTCTTTCTGCTTGTTCTTTTGAAAAAACTTTTCCGTGCCAACCATTCTTATTTTCAACTTCGGAAAATCCTTTTCCTTTCAAGGTTTTTGCAATTATTGCGAATGGTTTTTTAGATTTTTTTGCTAATTTTAATGCTTTTAATAATTCGTCTGTATTGTGACCATCAACTATTAGTGTATCCCAACCAAAGGCTTTAAATTTATTTGCATATATTTTTGTATTATGCCCGTGCATCGTTTCTCCACGTTGACCGAGTCTATTGCAATCTAGAATTGCTACAATATTTTTTAATTTGAAATGTGCTGCTGCATTACAAGCTTCCCATACGCTTCCTTCAGCACATTCTGAGTCTCCTAATAAAACATAGGTTCTTCCTTTTTTCTTTAAGTTTTGAGCAAGTGCAATGCCAACGCCTGCGCTTAATCCTTGACCTAAGCTTCCTGTCGCAATTTTTACTAATGGTGGCATTGGATGCCCTTCTATGTTCGAATTAATTTGTCGAAGTGACATTAGTTGTTTGTCTGTAATTATTCCTGCTTCTTTATAGCAGCTCCATAAAATAGGCGCAGCATGTCCTTTACTTAATACGAATTCGTCTTCTTTTTTTATTTCATGAAAGAATAAGGTTGACATAATTTCAGCGCAGCTCATACAGGTCGTAGGGTGTCCACTGCCAGCTTTTGTTGTAGATAAAATTGATAGTACTCGTAATTTGTTAGCCATTAAGTCTAATTTTTCCATGATAATTACCCCTTTATTAGTTTGATTAATTTATTATATCCTAGTTTTTTATTCTTTTGTAAATATGAACCTGAAATAAATAAGTTAGCACCAGCATTTTTTGCTAATTCTATTGTTTTGTTGTTGATTGCTCCGTCAACTTCAATGTTTATTTTTGGAACTAGTTTTCTTATGTTTTCTACTTTTTTTAGTGTGTTTGGCAGAAATTTAGCACCGTATTTGCCTGGATAAACGCTCATTACAAGAACGTTGTCGATTTTTTTAAGATACGGTTTTATTTTTTCTATTTTTGTTCTTGGAGAAATTGCAATTCCTACTTTTCTCTTATGCTTTTTTATTAAATTGATTAATTTTAGTGGTTGTTTTGTTGTTTCAATATGAAAATAAAAAGTTTTTACTTGTTTTGCTAAATAGTTAATCCAAAGTTCAGGTTGTTTTGTCATTAAATGCGCTTCATAATTTGCCTTTGGTAATTTAAAATCAAATTGGAATGATTCATTTTTTACAAATTTACCGTCCATAATATCTAATTGATATTTTTCTACAAACTTTACTTTTTTTATTCTTTCATCTAACTCTTTCTGAGAATTCGCAATAATACTAGCAATAACTTCTTTTCGCATAATAAATACCTCTTTAAATTATAATTTTGAAATTCTTCTTTTATGTCTTGATAAATTGCTAAACTTTGTGTTTAACCAAGTATTGATAATTTGTTTAGTTTTTTGTAATGGAAAGTTTATTCCTCTTAGGCAAAGTACATTTGCATTATTATCCTTTTTTGACATTTTTGCGCTGTAATTGTCGTAAGAAATAACTGCTCTAATTCCTTTTACTTTATTTGCAGCAATAACCATACCTGTTCCGCTTCCACAAATAAGAATTCCTTTGTTTACTTTATTTTTTTTAACTTCTTTTGAAACAGCTTTTGCGTGAATAGGATAATCGTCGCCATCTACTCTCTTTTGAGACAAATCTGTATATTTGATTTTCTTTTTATCTAAGAACTCTTTTATTTCTTCTTTTCTTTTAAAACCAGCATGATCTGCGCCTATATATATCATATAGGATTTATTTCAATTATAATATATAAACTTTATTAAAATATGGAGCTAGAAATAGTCGGGAAGTAATCATAGTGAATATTTGTAAGAAGCGAGATTAGAGCATGTTAATTAAATTATTTTTAATCCACTAGATTTATATATTTCAATGTTTTATTTTGAGTTATGAATCTTGAAGAATTAAAAAATAAACAAATAAGTCAAATGAGTAAAAAGAACTGTTTACCAAAAGATGGAACAGAAGTTATTCTTCATCTAGTTGAAGAAATTGGAGAAGTTTGTGAATCTATTAGGGAAAAACAACCAAAAGAAGAATTTGAGAATGAAGTCGCAGATATTTTATGGCAGCTTAATAAACTTTGTTGGATTCATAAAATAGATTTAGAAAAGGTTTTTCTTAAAAAATTAGAAAAAAACGAAAATCGTTGATGAGTATTAAAATAAATATTATGTTTATTAAATTCTATGACTTTATCCTAAGTAAAACTATTAACGAGTTAAATTAAATAAAAAATAAAAAAAAATTATTTTTTCGCAACTTCTTTTGCGTATCTAATTTCAACAACTCTTGTTGGAACAATCTTACTTAATTTAGATTTAATTTCCCTTTGGAGTTTGTTTGCAAGAATCATACTAAGTAAAACAGTATAAGGTGTTTTAGCAACAACTTCTTTTAGCTCATTTAGTAATAATGTGCTCATGTCAGTTGCAACAGCTTTACTGATTTTGTTATGGGTAATGATTATTGGCTTAATTCTGAAGCTTATGTCGTCCTTTGATGTAAGGATGACTGAATTCTCGATCTTGTTTCTTCTTCTTCTAACGAGTCTTCTGACAGCTGCGGGAACCATAGTAAAACCAATTATTTTGGTAAATGCTTTGTTCTCTTTGATTTCAGCTATTTTAAAGAATGCGTTAATGTTCTGTTTCTTAATGTCTCTAGTCAATGTCATTAAGTTGATTTTCAGTTGTCTTCCTATTAAGGAAGTTGATTCTTCAACATGACTTTCACCTATCTGTTGCTTGTTAAACATATCGGGAGCAATAACTTCTACCCATTTCTTCTTTTTTACTTTGATGAATTCTTTTTTCTTTTTAGCCATTAACTCTCTGGAAAGATATTTGGTTTATAAAGGTTACTGTTAAGTAACCCCAGAAAATAGAATATTTTTGTAGGTTATGGTTTGTTGAGATATATTGCAGCTAAATCTGCTGTGTCGGATAATTAATCCTTAATTTTAGTTACTTTGTAGAATTCTGCTTGA
>CAYZMD010000107.1:0-5250 GCA_964479425.1 uncultured Methanosarcinales archaeon
AAAAAAAGAAAATAAAATTATCTAAGAAGTTTGATAAAAATTTACGATATGTAACATATTTAGTTCTCATATTGATTCTTGTGGGCACTGCGATTACTGGTACTTTAGTATTTAGGCAGTATGATCCATTTGCAACATTTTTTCATTTTGGTAAAGGAATTATATGGGATTATAATGCTGCTGAATTAGGTGACCATTTAATGCCCTTTGGTATTACTTTAGCTGTATTACTTGGCTCAGTATTTATTTCAAGGATTTGGTGTAGATATTTATGTCCATTAGGAGCTACTATGAATATTTTTAATTGGTTTAATTTTACTAAAATAAAGAGGGATAAGCATACTTGTATTGATTGTAAAATTTGCGATAAAGAATGTCCTATGGATGTTAAAGTTTCAACTGTTGACTATATAAAAGATAAAGAATGTATTAATTGTAATATTTGTGTTACCAAATGTCCGAAAAGTTCATTGTCTGTTAATTTATTTGGACACAAAGAACCAATCTATACTTATGTTATTTTATTATTAGTATTATTTTTTTCAAGTGTGGTTGCTGCTCAAGCATTAGGTGTTTGGCAAAGCGTTCCGACAACTGAACTCGTTGATACTTCTGGAACAATTAATCCTGATATGATAAAAGGTTGGATGACTCTTGATGAGGTTGCAGAAGCATCAGGTATTCATGTACAGCATTTTGTTCAAGATTTTAAATTGCAAAATGTTCCGACAAGTACTCCTTTGAAAGAAATTAAGAATTTTAAGGAAGGTTTTGAGACATCTGTTGTTAGAGAGTATGTTGCGAATTTTAAGCATGGTAACCATATTGAAAAAGAGTATGAAGTAGAATGCCCTTGGGGTATTAAAAATGATCTTTATCCTGGAGATTGTGGACTTTATGAAGACAAAAACAATGATGGGATTTGTGATTTGAGTCAATAAAATGTTAAAGATAACTCCCTATCTAGGAATATTACTTGTAATTGTTGCAGTCGGAGGACTTTGGTATCCTTTGCTAGGATATTTTATGTTAGTTGTTTTTGCAACTCTTTTAATTATTGCGCCTTTCAAAGGTAGATGGTTTTGTGGAAATTTATGCCCTCGAGGAAGTTTTAATGATTTTTGGTTGAGTAAAATTACTATGGGTAAAAAGATTCCTAAGTTTTTTAGAAATATGTATTTTCGAGCAGTTTTGTTCTTGTTGTTGATGGGAGGGATGGTATATAGATTACTTGGAACTTCTGGGCTTGTTAAACAAATAGGAATGGTATTTGTTATTATGTGTTTAGTTACAACTTTAATTTCAGTATTATTTGGTGTTTTTCTATCTCCTCGTACATGGTGCACTTTTTGTCCGATGGGAACTATTCAAAGAGTTATTGGAGGAAAGAAATATATATTAGAAGTTGATAAAAGTAAATGTATTGATTGTGGACTTTGCAATAAAGTGTGTCCAATGCATTTAAGTGTTAATAGTATTTTAGCAAAACCTGACTGTATTAAATGTGGGAGATGCATTGAAGTGTGTCCTAAAACTGCTTTATATTTTAAGAGGTGAATATTATGGATAAAGGAAAATTAAATTATTTTATTGATATTGGACTTTTAATTTCATTTTTACTTATGTTCTTTACTGGACTCTTTAAGTGGCCAGGATGGAGAAGTTTTTACTCTTTTATTACAGATTGGGGTCTTGTTAGTAGAATACATAATTGGTCTGGTCTTGTTATGGGTTTACTTGTATTCGTACATTTAGCACTCCATTGGAAATGGATTGTTGCAATGACTAGGAAGGTTTTTACTAAGAAAAATCGTGATACTGAATAATATGTTTTTTAATAATTCTTTTTTATTTGATACATATTTAACTATGCCTTTAGTTTTTCTAATATTTGTATTGTAGACTTATTCTTCACTCCTTGCTCTGTAAAAACAAAAGGAGAAGCGCTACCTAAATGTTTTTTCGAAGGTATCACATTTTGTGATACCAACAACTTGGTTTCGTCATCTGTCAAGATAAACATAAAATCAGAGGGGAATCTTTTTCTATTACGATTTATTGCTTGTTTTTGGGACCTAGTTTCAATTTTATATAGTTTTGCTAAGTCCCTATCAATTATTCATTTAGTACTCCATTGAAAATGGATTGTTGCAATGACTAAGAAAATATTTATGAAAAAAGAATAAATTTATTCTTTTAATTTCTTTTTTCTTAGAAGTCTATTATATGTGATTGCAAATCTGTGAGCTTCATCTCTTATTCTTTGTAATAGTAGAATTCCTTTGTTCTTTTTGTTTAGTTTTAGTGGAAATGAAAGCCCAGGAAAAAATATTTCTTCATCTCTTTTAGCTATGGAGATTGTTGGTATTTTTAGACTTAATTTTGCAAGCTCTTTCATGGCAAATGATAATTGACCTTTGCCACCATCAATTATGATTAAATTAGGAAACTCTTTCTTCTCTTTGACTAATCTTGTATATCTTCTTCTTACAACTTCAGCAATAGATTTGAAGTCATCAATTCCTTCTACTGTTCTTATTTTAAACCTTCTATATTCAGATTTATTTTCTTTTCCGTCTTTAAATTGAACCATTGATGCAACAGTTGATGTGCCGCCTAAATGTGATATATCAAAACACTCTATTATCTTTGGTTCTTCTTGTAACTTTAATACTTTTTTTAGTTCATTAAGACCTTCTTGCCCTTTGAATTGTTCAATTTCGATATTTTTAATTATTATTTTTAGAAGTGTTTTCTTCTCGCCAATTTTTGGTATAGTTATTTTTACTTTTGTTTTTCTTAATTGTTCTATGTATTTTATTGTTGATTCGGATATTTTCTTTGTGAGGATGATTTCTTTTGGTATTTTATTGTCTTCATAGTATCGTCTTATGAATTCTTCTAAGAAATCCTCTGTATAATCAAATTCAAATGATTGTTTGTTTATGACAATTCCTTTGGCGATATTTAATAGACTAAGATTAACTATTCCATCTTTGATTATATAATTAATAACATCTTCATTTATTATTTTATTTCGCTCCATTGTTTGTTTTTCTTGAAGCCACTTTATTGCTTGAAGTTTGTTCCTTAAATCAAGCGCTCTTTCAAATTGTAAATTGTCTGAGGCTTTCTTCATATTTATTTTTAATTTTTTAATTATCTCTGAAATATTGCCTTTAAGAATTAGCTCAATATGTTTTATATTCTCATCATATTCTTTCTCTGATATTTTATTTGTGCAAGGTGCGTCGCATAATTTTATGTGATATCTTAAGCATTCCTTTTTTGGAAATTTATTGCATGTTCTTAATTTAAATGCTCTCTTTAATACTTCTAATACGTAATCTCTTGTTTGTCCTGATGTAAATGGACCAAAGAATTTACCTTTGCCTAGTCTTTTTCTTGCAATAAGTAGTCTTGGAAATTTTTCTTCTTGTATTGTAATATATGCGTATCTTTTGCTGTCTTTAAGATTAATATTATATTTGGGCATGTGTTTTTTTATTAGATTGTTTTCTAAAATTAACGCCTCGACTTCAGAATTAGTAATAAATATTTCATAAGATTTAATTCGTGATACTAATTGTTTTGTTTTTGCATCGTCATGACTTTTTTGAAAATATGAACTAACTCTTTTCTTTAGATTTTTTGCTTTTCCAATATAAATTATTATTCCTTTATTATCTTTGAATAAATAGCATCCTGGTTGATGTGGTAATGAGTTTTTGTCCATGTTAATCACTATATTCTTTTTATTTATAAATTTGTATGTTAGATAATTTTTATAAGGTTCATTTTCCATGTTCATTTCTTATTCTCCCAATTTTTGTTCTACGAATAAAACTTCACGTTAAGAGAAATAAAACTCTAATTAATTTAAGAAGTTAACAAAAGTTATATATATTTAGTAACCATTTAATCTTATTATGAAATTCAATAAATTAATTCCTGAATTAAGCGTAACCAATTTTGAAAAAAGTCTCAATTTTTATACTGAAATTATTGGATTCAAAATTGAGTACAAAAGAAATGAATCCAAATTTGCCATGATTTCATTTCAAGGAAGTCAGATAATGATTGAAGAAAAAAATAATCATTGGAATACAGGCAAATTGGAACGACCATTTGGAAGAGGAATCAATTTTCAAATAGAAGTTGATAAGATTAAACCAATTTTAGATAATTTAAAAAAGAATAATTATCCCATTTTTGTTAAACCCAAAGAAAATTGGTATAGACAAGGTGAGCAACTTCTTGGAAACAAAGAATTTCTAATTCAAGATCCAGATGGATATTTACTAAGATTTGCCGAAGATTTAGGAACTAAAAAAATCCAATTGGTCCAGAATCAAGTTTAACAATTCTAGAAAACGAAAACGCATTCATTGAAGCAAACGCCCATAATTAGTCTTTTCCTTGTAATAATCAGTAATTTTTATAAATAATAAGCACTTAATTCTATATATGACAGATTCATTACCACCGCAAGAAATATGTGATGCTTTTCGAAATAAGCCACCGGCAGTTCGGGAGTATACTCAAGCACATGAATCAAGAGAAGATAGGATTTCTAGATTGCTAAACAAAGCTAGAATTAATAAAAGAAGTTTAGAAGAAAAAATTTCTAATACAAATTATGGTCCAGATTGGATAAACAAAATTATGAATGATAATACTATTGTTGTAGATGTTAGTGGATTGACAGATAAGCAGATTAAGACCCAGGCTTATAATCATCTTGTTGCTGGACATAAAATTAGGTACAAAGATTCTTCAAAGGCAACAGATGATTTATTGAAATCAAAATCATATTTCAATAAGTTTTTTAATGGTTTGAAGGATGATAATTATGGTTTATTATTGGGAGATATGGCACTATTAATGAAAAGATATGCAATAAAGGATGTATTGCACGAAAAAATAAATTTTAAACAATATCAAATTTTACAAAAAGGCATACAACTCGCAGAAAAGGCAGCAATCCTGTATGAGAATGTTTCTCCAAGCGAGAAGCATGAAATAGTAAAATGGCAAACATTCATATATAATCTATTAGGGCAAATGGAAAAGTATTCTGGAAACAGATTTAAAGCAGAAGAGTATTATAGAAAATCTTTAAGCATAAATCCGAATAACGAGGATACAAAATTTAATTTGAAACATATTAATGATTCAATCCACAACGCGTGGAAATAAAAAGAGGTTCAAATGAAAAAGAGGGTGGTAGTTTACATATTCGTATTCTTA
>CAYZMD010000108.1:0-3977 GCA_964479425.1 uncultured Methanosarcinales archaeon
GCCAAAATGTAAGGAAGAAGAGCCTTCATATACTGTAAATCACATTTCAGAAATCGTCAAATTGCCAATTCTTCAGTAAAATTTATATACTTATGATATAATAATATACTAAACGGCAAATAGGACTTTTTAATTTTTGCGGTTTATATATACTAGTCCATAAAATTTAATTAACAGACCAGTATAAATTAAAAGCGTGGGGGTATCAAAGTGGAAGAAAATACAAAAGTGGAAGAAAATACAAAAGTGGAAGAGAATAGTGCAGAAGATAGCGTACAACTTGGTGGAAATATTGTTCTTAGTGGATTTAGAGATATAGACGGCGGAAGCAAAGTTATTCTAAGAAAAATTGTTGGAAGTTATGCTAGAAAATTCGCAGATTCAACTTCAAACTTTGAAAAACTTGCTTTGAGTATGAAACTAGTACATCAAACTGAAGGAAGCCAGAAATACGAAATCAAAGGCAAAATGGTTGACAACGGTCAAGTTTTTGCTTCAGACATTACAGATAGAAATCTATTTGTTGCAATTGATGGTGTATTAAAGAAACTAGAATCGTCATTCAAATAATTTTTTTCATTATATTTAATATTATTTCTTTAGTATCAAGTAGCTTCTCTGGTATAATTTCTACATTTTTATACATATACAACTTTTTATTTGTTTCAAAAGCAATATTTCTTGCGCCATTAGGTAAAATTTTATCTGCAACAATACATAGATTTGCGCCTGAATAAGCAAAAGGATCATTTATTTTTACGCTATAATCTTCGTTTCTTAATGCATCAGCTAACCCAAGATCATCTTCATTTGTTTTATATAATATAGCGAAATCAGGTCTATCGTCCCTATCGCACATGCTATGTCCAATAAACAAAAATTTTGTTGACTGAGCAGCTTTTGTAAACAATTCATAAAATGCATCATGTATATTTTCAGCATAAGCTAAATAATCTCGCAACAAAGAATATTTCAAAAGAATATTATGTTCTCTTTTAGTATCATATTTAAAACAGGCACTGTCTTGTTTGTCATTAACATTAACAAAATATCTTGAAAACAATACATTAAAAAAAACTCCACCAAATTCATTAAATAACGGCATATACAAATCCGAAGTCGCAATATCCTCTTCAATTCTTCTTTCGTCAGGCGCTTTTTCAAAAAGACTTACAATATCTTCAGGAACATAACTACCATTATGCGGAGTTACTAATAAGAAATCATGCTTACCCTTTTTTTTAGCGACTAGAATTCCTGATTTTGCAATATGAAATTTAGTCCCTTTCTCATATTTTTTTATTTCTTCTTCTACAATATCTCTTAGACCAGCATTTAGGTGTTTTGTATATGGTTTCTTCTTAAACATATTATCTGAAAGCATAATTTAACGAAAATTACAATCAAATATAAATCTTACCACAATAAATCGAAAAGAACAAAAACAATCTATTTCTAACTACATCTAAAACATTAAAAAAATAAAAAATAAAATAAAGATTTATTGTTTCTTTTTATAGTAGAAATAAGCCAAGAATCCTATTAAGACAATCACTATTGTCATTACCCATCCATAATTCGTTTTGGATTCTGGTAAAGGCTCTACGTCTTTCTCTTCTTCTACTGTTGGTTCAGCTACTGTTTCTTCTTCAGTTATTTCTTCAACGGACTCTTTCTCTTCAATTAATTTTTCTTCAGCTGCAGCTTGTTCAGCTGTTGCAACAGCAGCAATGGAAAAATAACTAAATCCAGGGGTTTTCGCTTCATAATATTGATAAATACCATTAGTAAGTCCTACTTTAGTATCAAGTTCAACCCACTCTCCATCATGATACCTAATTAACTTAACATCACTTTTATCAAGATTATTTTCTTTTAACCAATCAAGACTTACCTTAAAATCAATTCCCGCCGACACAATATTATCATTATCTAGATTTGTAGTTACAATTTCAAGATATTGATATACTTCTCTAGCTAAAGTTCCAGCTTCTTCTGGTGCATCAGTTAATTTAATAACTTTCATTTCTGGATTTAAGACTGCATTCTTTATTGAAAATACAACTTTAGTCATTCCTATATCATTATTGGTAATACTCATACTTCCTTGACTATTAGACTCTATTTTCGCCCATTTATGATTTACTGAAACACCTTGTTCTGTTGTAATTGCTCTAACACTTCCAGAATATCCACTTGGAGTTGTTGTTGTAGTAGTTGTTGTCGCTGCTGCTGCTGGAGCACTTCCAAACAATCCGTAAGTACTAAAGTGTGTTACATTAGCTTGTACATAATTACTACCCGCAAATCTAGTTTGACTAGCTTCTTCTTGCCAATCACCAGATGTAACATTATAATAATACATTCTTAACGAACTTTCAGATAATCCAGTTATCTCTGCATTACTATAATACATTTTAATCAAAGCCCATGTCAAATTTCCAGCAACTGAAGCAGGAATAGTAATATTAATTGCTTTAACTCCTGTTAAACTTGCAGTTGTATTTACAGGTGTTGCTAATGACGGTGCAACATAAACTTCTACTGTATTATTTGCTGTGATGAATAAAGTTATATTTGTATCTGCATCACTAAAATCAAAATCGGAACTTGTATTTGCTACAACAGGTAACGTCAAAGTATCTCTAACAGTAACACTCATTGTTGTTGAATTTTCATTACCACTACTGTCATTAACAGTAATAGTTAGCTCATATATTTCTACATTTAACGCAGTGTTATTGTACAAGTAACCAGTAGCATTGATTGCAAAATTAGTTATATCGTCTACTGCATACTCGCTCACATTATGAGCATCTGTAGCATCAATTTGATAACCAAACGTTACACTATAATTCACGTTTTGGTTTGCAACAGTACCAAATATTGGTTCTACTGTATCATTTACTGTAACAATAATTATACTACTTAGGACATTATTGCTTGTATCATTTACTGAAACATTCAATGAATAACTACCTAATGCTAAGATTGTATTATTCATTAAATAACCACTTGCATTTGTCGCAAAATTAGTATCATTCACAAAATAACTATTTACCTCAAAATTATCGCTTGCAGATATATTATAACTAAATGCTGAATAATATTCAACTGTTTTATTAATTAATGCTGTATCAAATGTTGGATAAGCTGAATCTACTGTAATTGTATAATTTGCTGCATTGAATGCAGAAAGTCCTGCTGAATCAGTGCATTGCACATTCCAGATATAAACTCCATCATCTAAATTCATTGATACTTGATGATTAACACCAATTGCAATAGTCAAATTTGTTTCATTTGTAGCCCATGCTCCACTAAAATTACCATATAGTGTACATGATTCTAGATTAAAATCTGTAGCTGAATATGTAAAAGTTACTGCTCCATCAGAATCATAACTATCATTTGCTGGAGATACTAGTGAAACAATTGGGTCAGTTGTATCCTGAACAACAACCTTGTATGATGTCATGTTTGTTAATCCAGTTGTATCATTAATTCCAATAGTTAATTCGTAAGTGCCAATAGATAGTGCTGTTGCATTGCTTAACCAGCCTGTGCTGTTAATACTAAAGTTAGTATCGTCATTAATAACTGCATAACCAGAAATTCCACTTAAATCGCTTGCGCTAAAGTTTACACCAAGTGTATCAACCATATATTCTAATGTTTCATTACCAGGAACAAAATCAAACATTGGATGAATTGTATCATTGACAATAACTCTGTATGGTGTTGTGTCTGTTAAACCAGTTGTATCATTGACTGTAATAATTAATTCGTAAGTACCAATAGTTAATGCTGTTATATTGTTTAACCAGCCTGTGCTGTTGATGGTAAAATTAGTATTGTCATCAACTGCATAATCTGAAATTCCACTTAAATCGCTTGAACTAAAGTTTACACCTAATGTGTTAACCATATATTCTAATGTTTCATTACCAGGAACAAAGTCAATTGTTGGATTAGTT
>CAYZMD010000108.1:4077-5163 GCA_964479425.1 uncultured Methanosarcinales archaeon
GTGTATCAACCATATATTCTAATGTTGCATTACTAGGAATAGAATCAAATGTTGGAGCAGTTGTATCCGCAGTAGCCTGAACTGTTATTTCAGTAGGACTTTGTGTTTTAAAATCTATATTATTTGTTCCATCATCTGCGCTTGTTTTTAATTCAATATTAAATACTGTCTCACTATTTACAGAAGGTGTTGTCCATGTTATATTATATATCAACTCTGCTGATGTTTCTGAACTTCCTGATTTTGTATTTGTATTAAATGCATCATATCCATATCCTGCTACATTATTATAACCGTATCCAAAAAGTTGACTTACAAATCCCAATGCAGTATAACCATATCCATAACCAGATAGTATACCATAATCTGTATTTTGAGAAATTATATCGACGGAAAATGAAGAAGTATTATATATAATTGTACCATCAAAATCAAAAACACATGAGGAATTAATACTGCCGTCAGCATTTTTTACATTGACAGTTATGTTTTCTAATGGAATAACATCACTTGTATGAATATCAATTTTTGCAAGAAAAGAGAGGTCAGATCCTGCGTCTGGAGTAGTATCATTAACAGAGGTTATACCTAAAGTAATAGCCTGTGCAGGTTGAGAAAATATCAATAATGATATAATTAATGAAGTTAAAAGAAAACTAGTTGTTTTTTTGTCCATTCGAAATACACCTCTCATTATTAAAGTATTTTTCTTCTATTATATATAAAGTTGCCTATTTCATATAACATCCCCATCCCAATAATATAAATTATGGGTTTTAATACCCAAACCTTTAGGTTATAGATAAAACTAGCAATAAGAGAAACAAATTTTAGTTATAGGAAATATAGCATATCGCAAAAAAATGGTGAAATTTATTATTCTAATTTTCAATACATTCAGTGTCAACAAAGTCCAAAATAAAATGTCTGAATTTCATTTTATGTACTGCTTTAAGTCTTAAATCAAATGTCTAATTCAAAAAAAATAGCATTTAATCAATAAAAATGACAAAGAGTCCAAAAACCTTATATCATTATTATAATACTCTTCTATTTCTCTAAACTCGTTTTGAGCCTCTACCATTT
>CAYZMD010000109.1:0-5088 GCA_964479425.1 uncultured Methanosarcinales archaeon
AGCGATAGCGAGTGTAAAATTAATTCTAAATAACCCGAAAAAATTGAATATAACACCTATTATGCGAAGGCTTCTGGCGTTTATTGGAAGTTTTTGGTAGCAAAAGCGAAGGTTTTTATATTCTGAGGAATATATTATGTAGAATAGGTGTAACGATAAGATGTTGAATGAAAATGAGACAATTGAAAAATCAATTGAAAAGCTGATTGAGGAGCTGAAGCTCAGAAAATATTCCAAAAATACCATATCAGCTTATGTTACTATTGCTAAAAAATTTAATAGTTCAAACTTTTCTCCAAGAGATTTCTTGCTTTCGTATGCTGATAAAAGTAACTCTTCAATACGATCTGTCTATTTTGCCCTGAGGTTTTATCATCAATATGTTCTTAAAAAAAGATTCTGTGAAGAATTGCCCTTAGCTAAGAAGGATATGAAATTGCCTATTGTGTTAAGCAAGGATGAGATAATGAGAATGATTGCTGCCACAAACAATATCAAGCATAAGCTTGTGATAGTGTTTTTATATTATTCGGGCATGCGGCTTGATGAATTGAGGAATATAAAATGGCAGGATTTGGACTTTGACAGGGAAATCATACATATCAAGTCTGGAAAAGGAAAGAAAGATAGGATTGTCTTTTTTCATAAGAGATTAAAAGAAACTTTAGATATATTTGGAATAAAAAAAGAAGGATATATATTTTATACGAACAAAAAATATAATGCTAGGACGATTCAGCGTATAGTTGAAATTCTTGCAAAAAAATGTAGTATAATAAAAAAAGTGACACCACATACGTTAAGACATAGCTTTGCTACGCATTTGCTTGAGAATGGCGCAGACATCAGATATATTCAAAAATTGCTTGGCCATCAGAATTTAAAAACAACACAGATATATACGCATGTTGCCAATAAAGATATACAAAAACTAGCGCATTTACTTTAAAACAAACTTTCTTATCTTTTGTATTGTGCGTATACTATATTTTTTGTTTCTATTGTTCTGCAGGATATATTTTTGCTTATTTTCTATTGATTGCTTAAAGAATGCCTTATTATATTCAGAAAGTGGAAATTTATGTAATATTATATTATTGTCAAGATCTACATCTTTGGGCTGTAAATCCACTATCTGCCTTGGCTTTAACCCAAGATTAAGTAATTGTTGTATAAGTTGATGCTTTATATTTAGAGTCTGTTTGATAATCAACTTCTTTATCCTAGGCTTTGTTTTTTCATATCTTGTAAAAGCCGCGTGAATCATTCTGTTTTTATGGCTTAAATCATTATAGCTATTCAGTGTGTACAAAATGTTTCTTTTCAAATTCAAATACGTTTTATTCATTTAAAATCACCAACTGTCCCCGATGCGAATTCTTGATTATTATTTTTGAAATAATTTCAATAATATTAACTTTAGAAGAGTCATAAGTCAATGTGATTTTTGATTAAAACTTTTTAGAATTGATAATACGAATCCACTGAACCCACGTTCACTAGCGTTCTCTATGCCCATTGCTCTACGAGCACTGGACCCACTGGACAGGTGCGCGTGAGATATTTAAATGCGTAATATAGTAGATATTTTATGAATGATGTAATTCCTATTAATGAAAAAGCTTGCTAATTTGCTTTAGTCAAGCTGTTTATGGTTACTGTTTGTTCTTATCAACACCATACATCTATTTTATCCATATTGTAGATATTTTATCTATTGTTGTATGTGCCCTATGAAATTATATCCGCTACTAAAGTAGAGAAACATATTTATACAAGTTAATTCATTCATAACTCTAGAATGGCAAATACCAATACAATATGTCACAAATGTAAAAGAGAAGTAGATATATCTCAGGTAAGATATATCCCAAAAGGCAATGATGAAATGGAAATAGTATGTATGGCTTGTTCTGGGCAGCAATCAAACACACAAGTAATAGCATCAAAAGCTCCAACAATAGAGACTACTATTCCAAAAATCATACCAGAAAAACCAAAAAAAGAAGAAAAAATAAAATATTTCTGTGGTAGATGTAAATATAAATTCAAATATCTTCCTAGTTCAACAACTAAACTAAAATGTCCGTATTGTGGCAAGGATGATAAAATAATGGAAGATAAATCAGATGCAGGAACTATTCTTAGAGAAGTATCTAATCCTCGGTTTGATGAAGCAAGGCTTTTTTAAATTTTATTAAAAAATATAAGCCAATACTAAAAACAATTATACTGATATACTGCCAAGAAGTCAATCCTAAAAATCTTAAATCTTCACGCCAAAAATCAACAATAAATCTCAATATAGTATAAAATAATGTAAAAGCTAATAATACAACGCCATCTCTCATTTTCTTCATATTCTTGATTTTAGTAACATAAAGCAAAATTCCAAATAACAAAAAATGTGTAAACGAAGCATAAAGTACATATGGATGCCTACATTGACTATACCCTTTAAACATAAAACACCAATTGACATTTGTTACTGTTCCGACAAGTTCTTGATTAAGCAAATTTGCTATTCTTCCAAGTGCAATACCAAAAGCTATTGGTACTACTAAAACATCTGCAGTTGCTAAAAAATTCTTTTTATTTTTTTTCATCCAATAATATCCAAAACCTAATATTCCCAAAAAAGCTCCAAAGAAACTCATTCCTCCTCTCCAAATTGTAAAAAGACGCCAAGGTTCTGTAATAAACATAATTGGATCATTAATTAAAAAATGCATGACACGTGCACCAACGAGCATTCCTCCAAGCAACCAAAACATTAAACTTTCAGTTTGAGGATAATTCATTTTCAATTTTTTATAATTTCTCATTAAGAACCATAAACAAAGTAAATAAGTAAAGGCATAAACTAAACCATACCATCGAAGTTCAAAACTTCCGTACTTAAAAATATAAGCAGGGATATCTACTGTTAACATAATAATAAAAAAGAATAATACTACTATTTATAATTAACTAGATAATATATTTTTTAAAGCAATAATGTACCCAATAATTTTCGTAATAACCACAATACTAAGAAAAATAAACTAAGTGACGAAACTACAAGTAAAGGAATATGATGTAACCCTTCTTTTTCATCTCCCTTGCTTATCTGTCCCAGAACAAGACTTCCAAAAAATACAGTTGTCAAAATAGATATTAATACAAACCTAGTTATAGGCACCAAATCCAAACTTCCATCAATAGCAAAAGGCACACTACTAGCAAGAGCTCCTAAATCAATTGCTACCATCTGCTGTGTTAAAACTTCGGCTAAAAAAATTGACAAAGCATACATAATTGGAGCAGCAATAGTAATTGCTATAGAAATAAATATTACATATAATTTAACATTACTTCTTATTTTTCTTTCAATAATTTTCTGATTAGTCAAATCTTGTGCAGTTTGTTCTAATAAATCACTTAATTGCCCTCCTGTTTTTAGTCCAGAGACAATAAGCTCAAACACATTTTTTAATTTAGCAGACCTAACTCTTTTAGTAACATCCATCAAACTTTCTCCCATATCTTTTCCTGTGGCAATTTCCTTTCCAATTTTAATTATCTCTTTCTTAAAAATTCCAAATTCAGGTCTAGCTGATAGAATAAAGGCCTTATCTGTTGTTATCCCTGCTTTAAGATTTCCAGCCATTAGCCTTAATACATCGGGCAATACTTTTTCAACAAATCTGGCTTTAGCATCTGCTTTAAAATGTAAACTCATATAACTAATTGCATCAACAAGAAAAAAGATTACAATAAATGATAATAAATAATTAATCTTAAAAAATAACATAAAAAATAATGCAAGAATAAAACTTAACGAAAAATCAAATAAAAATATAAAACCTAAATAACTTTTCACATCAACAGTCATTCCAGCATAGAGTAATAATTCTTTAACTCTTTTTCTCATTTTTAAAGGGAAATAACTTCCTATATATTTATACATTTTAAATCCTCAATAAGCTTGGTCTTTTAGCTTTTATAACTCCTAAAAATATAATCTGAAATAATATAACAATAAAAAAAGTCATCCACAAAAGGAAATTCATGGTAGATTGTGCATTTGCAAAAAATGCACTTCCTGCAATTAAGAATGTAATTGCTAATGCAGGCATTATTATAACTAACAACATATAAAACATTGACAAACTATTAAGACTGGCTCCATATTCTTGAATTTGATCAATCTGTTCTCCAGAAAGCATTGCTATTAAATCTTTTAATACAACACCTATATTGCTTCCAGCCTTTATTCCATTAATGAGCTGCCACAATACTGTTCTAAAAAAGATTGAAGGGGTATTTGTAGCTGATTCTTCAAGGGCAATAGTCTCACTAACTCCTGAATTTATTTTCTTTACTATACGCCTAAATTCACGACTTACTTCACCAAAATCCTGGTCAGCAACATTAGTAATAATATCAAACAAAGGAATGTTTGAATTAATTTGAACAAGCATATTTCTCAAAACAATTAATAAATCTTTTTCAATCCTTTTAACTCGCTGCGCTGCTACAAATTTAGGATAATTAACTAGTCTAATAAAATTTAAAACAATCAAAATAAAAACAAAAAATATCGTCATTATTTTTCCAGTAATAAAAAAAGCAAGCAATGAAAACAGAATAAAATAAAAAAACGAAGATGAAATACAATATGAAAGATAATCTATTTTTTCAATTTTAAGTTCACTATGTTTTAATTCTACATCCAAAAAATTAAATAAATGTTCAACTTTTTCAGAAACGCCTAAAACTGGATGAGATATTCTTTTTAATATGTTTTCAGGTAATAAAAAAGAGTTTACATTTTTCATTTTATAATATATCCTTGGGTTTTTTATTTGCTAAAATTGCCTTCATAAGATTCTTAGAATTTAAATAATATTCTTTAACAATTTTCCCAATTTTATCTACTCCCTCTAATTCATGCTTAACCATCCAATCAATTATTTTCTTTTTATCTTGAATTTCTTTCTCTAATTTATTTATAGATAAAACTGTATGCTTTGTCAAATCTTTGTCTAATTTTGAACTATTATGTTTCAATTTTTGTATTTTAGTTTTTGGATCCCATTCAAATAA
>CAYZMD010000110.1:0-4983 GCA_964479425.1 uncultured Methanosarcinales archaeon
ATTCTTAAATGCTATTTCTTTTTCAAAGAACTTATCTTCTTTACAAAATCAAAAATAACTTTGAAAGATTTTTCCCTATTACGATCAACAATAAAAACATGATAAGCATTTTTTACCCAATGTACCTTTTTATACTTAGATTTTACATTTTGAAAAATATAATCGACACTTTTCTCGTCAACACCAAAGTCGGTAGTACTTTGCATTATCAAAATAGGATAAGTTACTTTTTTTATAGCTTTCTTACTTAATTTAATGCCTTTAGCTAGTTCAAAAAGATTATTTATTGGAATATATTTATATGTAGATCTATGCTCAATAATTTTTTTATCTAAAGTCTTATGATACCATTTTTTCTTAAAATTAATGAATGGATAATACAACATGAATTGAAACAATGTCAAAAATTTATTTTTACCTATAATTGGTGTGCCCATAGTTACAATACCATCTACTTTATATTTTGTTGCTAAAATTAAAGACAAATTACCACCAAAAGAATCTCCTGCTAAAATAACTTTATTACAATGTTTTCTTAATTTCAAAAGGGCTTTTTCTGCGCTTCTTAACCAATCATTTAGATTAGTAGTCGTCATATTTTCTGGGCAAGTTCCATGTCCCTTAAGGAGTACACCTAATGCAGAAATGTTTTTTTTAGCAAGATATTTTCCTAAGAACTTAGTATCATATGCTGAGCTAGTATATCCATGAATTAATAGAACTCCTGTTTTTCCTTTCTTAAAAAAAAAGGGTTCGGCACCAGATCTCACTTTTGTTAATAGTTTATAATGAGATTTATTCCAATACAATCTAAACTTATTCCAAATAGAAAAAATAAAAAGTGCATAGATTATCTCAGATAACATTATAGACAAGAATTAGATACTGTTTTATAAATTATTTGGTTAAAGAACATAAGGCAGAACAAATGCCAATATAACATATATCCCTAATTTTAAAATTTCATAGACGCTATACTTCCAATGTTTTTTTACAAGTTTATCTCTGATTAAAGTTCCTGTAGGAATCCCTAACGTAATAATTAGAGCAGATTGAACTAAAAAAGTATTAAAATCTTTACTTGCATAAAAAAAAGCAAAACCCAATAGACAATATAAAAAGAAGTCATTGTATTTATTTTTAGATAGAATATAATAAAGTAAAAAAACAAAAGCAATGATCGAAAAAATATAATTAATACTTAACATTTGAAAGATAAATAATAAGATTATTGACGATAGTAAAATGTATTTAATAATTTTAAAATGATTTCTGTTTGGTAATTCTTCGGGAGATATTATCGCAAGTAATACACCAACAAATAATCCCAAATAAGTTATCAATAAAGTTAATAAGTAATTCATAATCACTTTGTAATACTTAGTTTATTTAAACTTTTTTATTCCTGTCAAACCATAACAAAATTTTATAAACAAACTGCCAAAACAATAGAATAATGAAAAAGCAAATCACATTATTAGCAATAGCAGACATAAGAGATTGGGATTCTTATAAAAAGTTTATAAAACAAAAAAGATTTTTTAATAAGACAAAATTTAGTTTCAAATCCTCCTCGTATGATGATGTTCTTGCAGGGAAATTGCCTAAGATAAATACTGATGAAATTATATTATATTTCTTTTTCCCCTTTGGATATTGGGATAAAAATGTTGAATACAAAGATAATGGTAATTTTTACGGAAACAAGAGCTTTTATACAAAATTTAAAAAGTTCTGGAAAGTTATTGAAAAAATAATCAAAGAAAAATATCCTGATAAAGAGATAAAATACATAAACAAGCCTAAAAATTTATGCATCGATAGGGATAAAGAAAAAACAAAAAGAATTCTATCAAAAGCAGGGATTAAGGTTGCTCACCCATATCTAACAAGAAATCTAAAAAAAATAGTGGAGTTAGTAGAATACAAAGCCAAGCATCTTTTCTTAAAAGTAAGATATGGAAGCATGGGTAAGGGAATATCATATTTTACAAAAAGTAATCTACTTACAAACTTTTCATTCAAAAGCAATAAAATAATTTTTAAGTATTCTGACTACGGATGGGAATTTAAATCTATAAAAAAATACAAAAAATTCCTTAATAAATTATTAAAAGAAGATATAATTATAGAGGATGAAATAAATCCATATTTGATAAATGGCAAGAAATTTGATTTAAGATTATATGTTTGTTTTGGAAAAATACTATATATTTATCCTAGAAGTAATACTGCAGATAAAATAACAACCAATCTTAGTCAAGGAGCTAAAGGAGAAAAACAGAGTTATTTACAAAAAATTCCTCATAAAATACTTGAGCAAGCCAAAATTGATGCAATAAAAGCAACAAAAGCTATGGGTTTAAATTTTGCAGGCGTTGATATAATGCCAAATAGCGACGGAGAATGCGTTACAATAGAAGTTAATACTTTTCCTGGTTTTCCAAGGATGACTAAATTTAATACATTCAATTTATCTAAATATATAATAAAGGAGATTTTAAAACAAAAATGGTAATAAGAGAAGCAACAATAGATGACTTGAATAAAATCCTAGAACTAAAGAAATTAATCAAGGATGACGAGAAAAAGTATAATAATAGTTTACTTGATTTTGATGACGTAAAAGAATACTATACAAATTACACTAAAAACGATATTAAAGGAAAATATAGAAAATTGTTTATTTCAGAAGTTAAAGGAGAGATTGTGGGAATTATTCTTGGTAAACAATATAGAAGTTTAAAAATTGCTGGATATAAATTAAGAGGATATGTAAGCAATTTATATGTCAAAAAAGAATTCAGAAAAAAAGGGATTGCAAAAAAACTAATTAATAAATTGTTTTCTTGGTTTAAAGAAAAGGGTGTAAAAGAAATGACCTTAGAAATATATTTTGGTAATAAAATTGCAAGAGAGTTATATGGTAAATTAGGATTTGAAAATTATTCTGTTAAAATGTTAAAAAAATTAGATTAAATCAAATAATGGATCCTTTGACAAACGTAGTTCCTGTTGTAATGTATCTCTTTCTATAACTTTTGGAACATACATAAGTTTTTTATTTTTAGTCATTAAAGCACTTCTAAAACATTCACCTTTTGCAACTGATCTAACATAAGGAAATATCATATGACTTAGATGAATACTTGCTTCTCTTGGAATTGCACTAGGCAAATTATCTATACACATATGAACAATTCCTTCTTTTTCATAACAGGGATCTTTCCAACTTGTAGGAATACAAGTTTTAATTGCCCCTCCTTTATCACAACTAATATCTACGATTAAAGATCCTTTTTTCATATAGCTAAGTGTATCTTTTGTAATTATATGAGGGTTGCCTGGTTTCCAAACAACAGCGTTAATTAAAATATCTAAATCATGCAAATAAGATTCAATATCTTCTGTTTTGGTTCTATCTAAAAGACGCCAACCAATACCACACCTTCGAAGGATTTCTTGAGTGCCAAAGCTAACTTTACCATTACCCATAACTCCCACAAGAAATTTTCCATATAAGTCTAAATTAAGTAAATGAGCACAAGCATCTCTCAAACCAATCTCCCAAATTGATTTTAAATTTTTTAATTCACTAATATTTTTCATCTCGCCATATTTTCTTAAACCTTCATACATACCAACGAGCCCTGCTTCAAAACCTAAATTAACTAATCTTTCTTGCCACTGATCTCGAAATTCTTCAAAGGCATAACTTGTTATATTTTTTTCTAATAAAGCCTTAAGAAGCTTCGGACTTTGATTTTTTTCAATATGCAGATATCCCATAATAATTTGATTCTTTTTCAAATTGGATATTTCAGGTTCTTTAACTTTAACAATCATTTCAGAGTTCCATACATCATCTTCAATAATTGCACCAACTCTTTTGTATTCTTCATCAGAAAACCCAGAGACTAATCCTGCATCAGACTCTACTTTAACCACGTGACCATCATTAACAAGAATTTCTACATGTCTTGGAATCAATGCGACCCGATACTCTTTCTTTTTCGTTTCTTTAGGAATGCCTATAATCATAGAAAACAAATCATAATCAAATCTAGTCATTTATATAGTTATCCCAAATAAGCAAATTTTAAATAATGGATTTTCGTACTTCCACTAATTTTTTATTTATCTAACGAGCGTTTTTTTCACAATCGAGAATGGCAGTAACTCTTCTATCTTCTGGAAGAGATATTTTATTACATATCTTAGGATTCTTTGCATATTTTGCCCAATACCTAATGCAACTAGTTTCATAATTTGCTTTTTTACAGTATAAGTCATCGTTGTATTTGGCAGCCTTTAATCCTAGGCATTCTGAGTTCGCCATATTTGCGTCCTTTTGTATAAATCCAAGCATTGTTCCACAAGAATAATAGTCAATAAAAAAGATAATAATTAATATTGCTGATATAATTCCTAAAATTTTTATTGTTTTATTTGTTATTGACGGTAGTAATTTAAGGAAATTATTAATTTTATCATTTGTTCTAGAATTTATTATGATTGTTCCAATTATAAAAGATATAATTGCCAGAATGATAAATTCAATAATCATTATTGGTATATAAAATATAACATACATGTACGATCCAGGATTAGATAGAAGTAAAAAACATCCTAAATCTATTAGTGAAACTATAATCATTGTTAGAAAACTAATTCTAATTAATTTTGATTTTGGAGATTCTTCATTTTCTGTGTAATGTTTGTTCGTAAAATATAGTAATACTAATACTGGAAAGACATAGCTAATAGTAAAAACAATTGTTAATAATAATGTTTTTAGATTGTTTTGGGGATTTAAAAAAGCTCTTAATAAAAAGCCGGAAGAAGAAGTAATTGCTGTAAGGATTATAAAAGTCCCAATAAAAATTACTCCAAAAATTTTAGCAAAATATTTTTTATCCATTTTTATAATTTAAATTTTCCCTAAATCCTTCCTGCCTTTAGGCATGGGGTTTCACGAACTAG
>CAYZMD010000111.1:0-4953 GCA_964479425.1 uncultured Methanosarcinales archaeon
TCCTGCAAAAGAGGCTGGGTCTTTGAATAATTTTTCAAAAGTTGAAGTAGCGGGATATTTGCTTTCAGTTCTTTCTGCTACTTTTGTAAAAAACGCGAAATCGCCACCTAAATCTACAAAGAATTCATTGTCATATAAATTCCAATCAACTGTTAACCCTAATCCTGCAAATTGTGAAGGATTACGATCTTCTTTAGTAGTATATTTACCAGACCAATTTGGTACGTCAACAAAACCACCAGTTACTGAGAATTTAAATGGATTATTTTCATCTTTTATATATCGGATAGTTGTGACAGTTGCATCTTCTAATAATTGTTTATCATTATCTAATTTAGATATATTAAATTTTAGTCGACCTGAACCTGTATGTTTTACAACCTCTAAATTTGTTTCTCTTACATTTTCATCATCATCTGCAATTACATTGATTGTTGTTTGAGTGTTACTTGGGGTTTGGACTTTTGCTGTAAACTCTCCGCCTGTTAAATTTTTATTATAGAACATTTCTATGGATGTTTCTGATTCTCGATTAGAATTTGTTTCTTCTACTGCCGTGTTCTTTTTTATATCTTTTATAGAGAGAGGGGTTGCATTTAGCGTTTGCCCAAAATATGAAACTATTAAAGCAATTCCAGCTACCTTAGCAATAGTTTTTAATTTATCCCAACTTTGAGGAACTTCGTTTTTTACTATTTCTACCAAACTCTTAAAACCGGAAAATAAGCCATTTTCGTGTGGTGAAGGGATTTTATCAGTTTTTATATCAGACGTTTTTTCCAATATAGTATATTCATTCAAGTCTTTTTTCATTTGGTTTGTTCTCATTTTTGTTGTTTAATGTTATCTCTATGTCGTGGTATAGGGACAACTATTTAAACCTTTCTATATTTGCCCCTGCCCAGTGGTAAATAAGTAAAAACACTTATAAATGATTATTGCTTTATTTAAGAAATGGGATATAATTCACATTTTGAAAACATGGTCAATAAAATAATAATTGAAATTAAGAAAGATGAGCAAGTTATTGCTGGAATTAGAGAATCAATTGAACCAATAAAAAATCTTATCAATGAGCTTAAACAAATTGAAAATGAATTAAGATATCTAGACTAGTATATATGAAAGATTATTTTCTTGCCACTTCTAATATTTTGTCCAAGTTATTATTCCACTCAATTTGCCATATTTCGCCCTTTTACTATATTATATTCTATTAATACTACCTAAAACCATCAAATATTACAAAAACCCCCTATTTTCGCCCTCTTTTTAGCATTTTGCCATATATAGTATATATGTAACCGTTACATTTATAAACACATAAATTTTTCTTGAAAAAATGAGCAATAAACACTTCTATAGTCAACAGAGGCCAAATTTGATAGATTATAGATTGTGTACTATAAAGCCTTGGTAGTGTAGTGGCCTATCATGGAGCCCTGTCGTGCGTCAATTTTTTGGTGCGCAGTAAGGCTCCGACTCGGGTTCAACTCCCGGCCAGGGCGTTTTTATAGGCCGTTAGCTCAGCCTGGGACAACTTTTGTTGTGGGCAATAGAGCACTCCACTTTTAATGGAGTGGTCGCGGGTTCGAATCCCGTACGGCCTATCATTTTCATAAATTATCATAAAGGTGACGTCGATGCCAACAAAAACAATAAAAACTCCAAACCACATTTTGATACCAAAACATGCTAAGATTAGTGAGAAGGAGAAAAAAGATTTATTCAATAAATATAAGATTTCTTTTAAGGAATTACCAAAAATACACATAGATGATCCTGCAATTGCAAGCATGAAGCTTAAAGAAGGCGATATTGTAAAGATTATAAGAATGAGTAGGACTGCTGGAGAAACAGTCTTCTATAGAGGGGTTGCAAATGTCTGAATCAGGAAAAATACTAATTAAGAAATTCTTTGAGGAAAAAATGTTTGTTGAATCAAGCATTGATTCTTTTAATAATTTTATTGAGGAAGAACTACAGAATATTTTAGAAGAAAATAAGGAAATTGAACCAACAATCATTCCACATGATATTGATGAATTTAAAATAAGACTAGATAAAATTTGGGTAAATAAACCCGAAATAACAGAGGCTGATGGAAGTAAAAGAGTAATTTATCCTGTCGAAGCAAGACTTAGAAAAATTACATATGCTGCTCCATGTTTTATTGAAATTTCAGCTCATATTAATGGTGTACAAAGAGAAAGCTTCACTACACAGATTGGAAATATTCCTATCATGCTTCAAAGTAAATATTGCCATTTAAATAAATTAGGCAGAGATGAACTTATTGAGCAGGGTGAAGACCCAGACGATCCAGGAGGATATTTTATCGTTAATGGAACTGAGAAAGTCTTAATCCATATTGAAGATTTAGCTTCAAACAGACTTATGGTTGAAAAAGCATCAACTGGTGTTAGTAAGTTTGTTGGAAAATTATTTTCAGAAAGAGGTTCTTTTAAAATTCCTCATACACTTGAGAAATTAAAAGATGGAATTTTCTATATAACTTTTACAAGAGTAAGAAGAATCCCTGTCGTAGTATTACTAAAAGCATTAGGTATGCTTAAAGACGAGGAAATCATGCAATCAGTTTCAATGAAAAAACAATATGATGCAATTTTTATCAATTTGTTTGAATTTGTTGACATTAAAACTGAAGAAGAAGCACTAGATTATATTGCTAAAAAGATTGGTATCACTCAATCCAAAGAAATAAGAATTGAGAGGATGAAAGAAATTTTGGACAAATATTTCCTACCTCATTTAGGTATCGAGACAGAAAATAAAATGTTTAAAGCTTACAATCTTTGTAAATTAGTTAAAAAGTTTATTCAAACAACTAATGGTGAATTAGAATTTGATGATAAAGACCATTATATGAATAAAAGATTAAAGATGTCAGGCGATTTATTGGCTGATTTAGTAAGAGTTAATCTAAAAGTTTTAATTGGAGATTTACTTTATAATTTTCAAAGAATAGTAAAGAGGGGAAAATTCCCGTCTATCAAAGTAATTATTCGGGATAAATTATTAACATCCAGAATCTATTCAAGTATGGCAACAGGTAATTGGGTAGGTGGCAGAAAAGGTATTAGTCAGAGGATTCAAAGATTGAACTTCTTAGAGACTATGAGCCATTTACAAAGAGTTGTTTCGCCATTATCAACAACACAAGAAAATTTCGAAGCAAGGGCATTACACGCTACTCATTTTGGTAGATTATGTCCTACAGAAACCCCTGAAGGTTCAAATATTGGGCTCCGAAAAAATTTATCAATGTTATGTAGCATAAGCCATAATACCAGTGAAGAGGATGTCCTTAAAACACTGAAGAATATGGGCTTAAATTCAATAAGGTGATTAAAGTTGTCAGAAGTATATCTAAATAACAAATATGTTGGAACTGTAGAAAATGCGGCAGAGTTCGTAGATCAGATTAGACAAGAAAGGAGAAGAAACGCAATATCTGACAATATTAATGTATTTTTTGATGCAGATGCTGACGAAGTAAGACTTGAAGGTTCAAAAGGAAGAGCAAGAAGACCTTTAATTATGATTAAAGAAGGCGAACCTCTATTAACAGATAATCATATTAAACAAATTAAAAATAATGAATTATCATGGGATGACCTAGTTAGTCAAGGTGTTATTGAGTATTTAGATGCAATGGAAGAAGAAAACGCTTATGTTGCATTATTCGCTGAAGATTTAACCAAAGAGCACACTCATATGGAAATTACTCCTTTGGCAATGTTAGGATTAACAAGTTCACTTGTTCCTTTTGGAAATTACAATCATGGAGTTAGGTTAACTCAAGGTAGTAAAAATCAAAAGCAAGCTATTGGATTTTATGCTGCTAATTTTGCTGTAAGAATGGATACTGATGTAAATTTACTACAGACTCCTCAAGTTCCTATTGTACAAACAATTATGCATAATGTTGCTGATTATGACAAACATCCGTTTGGTCAGAATGTAATAATTGCAGTTATGTCATATGAAGGATATAACATGGAGGACGCTATTGTTATCAATAAAGGTTCTATTGAGAGAGGAATGGCAAGAAGTACTTATTATAGACCATCAAGCGCAGAAGAACTTAGATATGCTGGTGGATTAATTGACGAAGTAGGTATTCCTGACAAAGATGTTAAAGGATATAAAACTGAACACGATTATAGATTTTTAGAAGACGATGGAATAATTTATCCAGAAGCAAAAGTTAAGGAAGATGATGTTATTATTGGAAAAACTAGTCCACCAAGATTTTTGAGTAGTATGGATGAATACAATTTAGCGTCATCAACAAGAAGAGAATCTTCTGTTAGCATGAAACATAGCGAGGGAGGAGTTGTCGATTTTGTTTTATTAACTGAGAATGAGGAAGGAAATAAACTTATTCAAGTAAGATTACGTGATCAAAGAATTCCTGAAATTGGTGATAAGTTCACTTCAAGACACGGACAAAAAGGAGTTATCTCTTTAATTGTTCCGCAAAGTGATATGCCATTTTCAGCATCAGGTATTACTCCTGATATTATTTTCAGTCCACATGGAGTTCCATCAAGGATGACAGTTAGCCATTTACTTGAGCTAGTTGGCGGAAAAGTTGGAGCTATGAGTGGAAGATATATTGATGGAAGTGCTTTTTCAAGTGAAGGAGAAGGCGATCTAAGACAAGAATTACATGATTTAGGTTTTAGAGAAAATGGCGTCGAAACTATGTATGATGGCGTTACCGGAAGACAATATAAAGCAAGAATATATTTGGGTAATATGTATTATTTAAAATTAAAACACATGGTAGCAAACAAATTGCACTCAAGAGCAAGAGGGCCAATCCAGCTTTTAACAAGACAACCAACAGAAGGTAGAGCAAAAGAAGGTGGTCTTAGATTAGGAGAAATGGAGAAAGATACTTTTGTGGCTCATGGAGCATCATCA
>CAYZMD010000112.1:0-4953 GCA_964479425.1 uncultured Methanosarcinales archaeon
TAACCAGTTGATGGGTAAAGTATAAAGAGTATATTTACAAATAGAATAAATTCATTTACAAATGCTTCTTATTAAAGAATATACTACATATATACATTTATGGAAAGATTTATAAGTTTATAATACATATATATCATAATGGTAGATCACACATATGCTTATGATTTAGATGAATGCGTAGAGCCTATTCCAAAACCAGGACATATGGAACAATATGATAGGCGTAGCTTAGATGAAGTGAGAAATAAGATTGCTCAAAGGGCATATAGAGACGGGCAAGAAGTTAGAGACCATTTACTTTTTCTTGAAAGATTAGCAGATAAACTGCAAAACAAATTACATACTGAGCAATCAGATGGCGAGACAGGATGGAGTTTAAACAGAGACTTAACTAAGGTCAAAGATACGTTTAAAATACTAGCTCGACTATTAGACAAATTAGAATAATAGAAAAGTTTATAAAGCATATATTATATGTATTCTATTTATTATATTGAAAAAGAGGTGTAATTTATGAAGAAGGCTAGCTTGAATCTTTCTATTAATGCTATTGTTATTCTTATTCTCGCTATAACTATGCTTGGACTAGGTTTAACATTTATGAAAACAATGTTTGGTAAAGTTACTGATCAATTTGGAGAAGTATCTTCTGAGATTGAAACTGAAATTATTAAAAAACTCGAATCATCGTCTTCAAGACTTGAATTCACAAATACACAGATTGAAATGAAGAGAGGCGAAGAAAAGACAGTTTATTTTGGTGTTTATAATAATCTGCAGGCTGATTGTAATTTTGGTGATTCTTCTAAACTTTATCTAAAAGATTATATAACTAACTTCATATATTGTGATGAGGGATTAACTAGTGGAAATGCAATAAATAGTGCGACTTACGAACTTATTCCAGATTCAACTACCATAGCTAGATTCACTACTCTTAGCCTAGACACTTTTAAGGGGAAACAAATTGAAAAGAATAAAGGAAAAGTTTTTCCATTAAAAATAGCAATAGATTCAAATGCTGCTCCAGATACATATTCATGTCACATTACAATTCCACTAGCACTTGTTTTAAAATCAAGTGGTGGTGGAGGACTTTGTGCAGGAGCTTCATCTGAAACATTTTATGCAAAAAAAGATTTTTTTATCATAGTTAAATGAGGTGTAATAAATGAAAAAAGCAAGTTTAAACTTATCAATTAATGCAATTGTTATACTTATCTTAGCGATTACTATGTTAGGGTTAGGATTAACATTCATGAAAACAATGTTTGGTAAAGTTACAACACAATTTGGAGATATTAGTTCAGAAATTCAAAATGAGATGATTAAAAATTTAGAAACTTCAAGTTCAAGACTTGAATTTAATAAATATTTGGTTGAAGCAAAAAGAGGAGATGATAAATTAGTGTATTACGGCATCTATAATAATTTGCAAACAGATAAAACATTTCAAATACAGACTAAATGTTCAGATGCAATTGGAGACGGAGCTCCTGAAGATATTCTATTAACAACATTTAATGCTCAAATTCTTGAACAAAACAAACCAAAAGTATCTCCTTTAAAAATAGCAGTTGATTCTAATACTATAGCTGATACATATGCATGTTATTTAAAAGTAGTATATGGAATAGTGGATCTTCATAATGTTCCTCAAAACGTAACATACGCTGAAAAAGAATTTACAATAAGAGTTTCATAGGTGATAAAACATGGCAAAGAAAAAACTAAAAGATAATGAAGAATTTCAAATCATGCTATTAGTACTTGACAAATTCCTTTGGTTAGGATTTGGTGTAATGGCATTTGGATTGTTCAAAATGTTAAGTACAACAATTGAAGCTGGCATTTACTACATAATAACTGGTGCTGTATTGTTACTGTTATTCATGATATTAATTGTCAAAGAATACGAGATTGTGAAATAGAATGAAACTTTTGAGTAAAAACGAAAAAGATTTGAAAAAAACTTTTTCAAAAAAACTTTTTTTTCTTATTCTTTTATTGATTATAGTAGCAGGTTGTGGTGATAAATGTATTCTGGAGTCTGAATGGGATAGTCCAGGAAGATGTTTTTCATATTCTTGTTCAAAAGCTACAGGTTATAACGTAAATCCAATTCCAATAGACGGATGCACATGCGGTGATAAAACATGTGATGCAAGTATTGGAGAAAATTCATGTACATGTATTGAAGATTGTGGACCTGTTTGTGGAACAAAAAAACAACCGAACGAATTCTTAAAAGAACAATGTTTTGATAAGAACACAGGCGCATTATGTAAAAATATGAATAAAGATTCACCATGCGAATGTCTACTCGATATTGACCAAGAAAAAATAGAACAAAAATCAGAATCAATAAATATCGCAAATCCATCAATAGCTAGTATTGAGGGAAAATTAGCATATCAACAACCTCTTGATTTGAAAAAAAGTATGTTTAATGTTGAATTCTATCTTAAAAAATGGAATACTAATATAAAAAATCTTGAAGTAAAATCTATAGAAATATTTGGAAATCAAGCAGGAAAAGAAATTAAACTTGGAAGTTTAGATATAAATCAAAAAATATGGGATGAAAATAACCTAGTTAAAAGAAAAATAATTCCTTCAGGAATTAAAGATTTTAGTTCTGGTCAATTAACTAATATAAAAATAATAATAAGCGGAGTATATGACTTCGGTGCAAAAGAATTACCATTTAAAACGCAACAGATATTACAAGGTAGCACTTTAGATTATGTTAAAGCATCTAAAGAAGTTAAATGCGTTTCAACAGCATGTAATGACGATAATTCTGCAACCAAAGATATTTGTGCAATTTCTGGGACTGCTTTTTGTAGATATGAACCTATATCAGGAAAGTGTGGAAATTACGAATGCGAAGCAACAGAAAATAAATGTACTTGTCCGCAAGACTGTGGGAATTGTGAAGGAAGTGTTGGTAAATACATGTATAAAGATTGTTCAAGTAACAGTTGCGTAGCTAAATTAAATGCAAAAATCGACGACCAAATTTCTCAAACAAAAGTAATTGATGTAAATATACCAATGTATAAATTAACTAATGAAGTAACATACAAAGAACCTTGGGTAGATATTAGTGATTCACAAATATCTTTTAATATTGTTTTGAAAGAGAATACTAATCCACTTGGAAGAATAAAAATATCTAGTATAAGTGTTTTTGAAGGAGACATTAGATGGCTTAAGATTCCAGCATCTGGATCATTAAATAATAGAAATGATGCTACAAATATAGATGTAAAATTAAAAAATATTCCTATGCAAGAATATAAAGATATCAATAGATTAAAATTTGTAATTGAATATGAATATCCACAAATTGTAAGAGGAGAACAAAAAACAATCTATGGAGAATATCAAATACAATTAGTTGCTGCTTTCACCCTGGTAGATCCACAATGAATAAAAAAGGGATTGAATTAAGTATAAATTTTCTTGTTATGACCATTTTTGGAATCACAATGTTAATGTTTGGAATTTTCATGGCGCAGAGCATGATTTCTAAAGCAGGAGAAATAAAAGCAGAGATTGATGTTAACACAGAAAATGAGATTGCACGATTTTTAAATACAGGGAGCAGAGTAACAATTCCTAATAATAAGGTAGAAGCAACGCCAGGAGAAACTAAAGTGTTTGGGCTGGGTATAAAAAATACTTATTCAGATACAAGAGACTTTTATGTTGTTGTCAAAAGTAATTCAAAGAATCCAACTGATATTAAGACATTACCTGCCTCTGGAACAACTAGAGAAATAAAAGCTAATGAACAAACTGCCATAGCTATTGCAGCAAAAATTCCAAATGATGCACCAGCGAAAGTGTATATTGTTGATGTTACTGTTTGTGAAGAATTTGTTTCGCAGTCTGACCCTCCAGATGAAGCATGCGATGCACAAGGTAAAACAGGAAATGTATACGGCAAACCTCAAAAAATATACATAACAGTAAAATAAAAAAGTATTAAAACAATTTTTCTTAAATCTAATTTAATTCTTTTGAACAAACATATTTAACCAAGTTCCAGTATGACCATCTTTTTCAGAATAAGCCTTTAAAATAGTAAAACCTGCCTTTTTCATGTGATTTTTAAGCTCTTCTAAGCTATAAAATGCGAAAAATCGTGGCATATTTGCTGTATCGCTAAAACTAACCATTCCTTGCCCTTTTCCAGCCCGTAATCCAATATATAATATTCCTTTAGACTTCAATACTCTTTTAAATTCCTTTAAAACAGAAGCAACAGAACCCTTTTTAACGTGACATAAAGTTCCATGACACCAAATTGCGTTAAATGACTCATCTTTATAACTTAAAGCAGCCATGTCCATGTGCTTAAATTTACCCTTAGGTACACGTATTTTAGCTTCTTTAATCAAATTTTTTGATATATCTATACCTTTAACGTCAAATCCTTCTTCTCCTAAGTATTCAACATCTCTACCTGAAGCACAGCCAATATCAAGAATTTTTGCTTTTTTATCCAAATAATTGGTAAATTGCATTAGCTGAAACTGCATAATCTGCTCAAAGGTATAGTCACTATACTGTTTAGCAAATTTGTCGTAAACATCTATAGTCTCCTTAATTTTAGAATCCTTTAGAGATTTGAATTCATCCATTTTAACTGATTTTAGTGATTTAGTCATGAAAATGATATTTAGTGATAATCACTGTCAAGTAAGAGTTGTATTTAAAACTAACTGGTTTTTATGCTCGATTAAGTGTGTTTTTGTTGGGTGTGATATTGAACTTAATAAATTAAAAGAATAAGGGTAATTTTTTATATACTCTCAATATAGTCTAATGAACATGACAAAAAATATTGGTGTAATCCCTGAGCCATTTATTGATCATTTAAATTCAATACACAGAATGCCAAGTGTTGTACCTATTACACAAGACTCACTAGAAAGAGCGATA
>CAYZMD010000113.1:0-4826 GCA_964479425.1 uncultured Methanosarcinales archaeon
AAACAAAAGAAGCTTTAACAAAAACACATGAGGCTTAAATCTTTTTTTTAATTTTCCTTGTTAACTTATCAAAAATTTCACACAAACTACCTTCTAAATCTTGTCTTTTCTCTTTTGATAATACATTACCAAGCATAAATAAGTCTTTATTTATTTCCAACTGAAACGCATTAATATCAGGAAGAGAAAAATTCCTTAATAAAGCATACTCTTTAGATTGACCGTTAAAAGGGTCATTAATTGAAACAGATTTTCCAAAGGTTTCCATAACAATATCATATATAGGTTCTGATATAAATTGACCTTTTTCACCAGCAACTAAACATAAGTCTGGTCTTTTCTTCGAAGAAACAGGAGAATAAGGATCCATAGAATGTAATTGTACAACAAACAAATATTCATTTTGAGATATCGATTTTGTTATTTCTTTCCAATACAAATTATGATATTTTACTAATTCAGTAATCATTTTCCTATCATAATCCTTTCTAAGTAAATTTTTTCCTTTGGCGTCTTTTTTTCTTAAAAAGGTTTCACTATTAATTTGTCTATTACAGTCACCGGCATCACGATGAAGTAAAGTATTTATACTATGTCCACCAACTTTGGATAAATCAAAATCTGTCCAAGGTCTCCCCATTGAAACATTGTTTCCAATGTTTCTTTGTCTGTTTTAAGATAATTTTTAACTCCTTCAGATAAATAAAGACCACTATGCGGAGATATTACTAAAAATTTATACTTTTTTTGGGGGGGAATTATCTCATGAATAATATCTATTTGACGAGATTCTCTCTCAAGTATATGATAAGCTGTGATTTGTGTCATTATAGATATAAAGGTGTTTGCTCTTTATAAATGTTTCTATTACTTCGTCCTTTCTAAGTGGTAAATGGTGTTCTAATAAACTATATATAAGTTTGTTATTATTAAGCACTTCTCAATAAATCGTGATTTTTGATATGTTGTTTAAAAAGTCTGATTTTAGTCATACTGATGTTAATATGGATTGATGTAGTTAATTTGCCTAAAAAATGAGGCAATAACATAGAAAAATGATGATTTTTACTAAAAAACAGCAAACTGTCAAATGGATATTCTGAATCAAATAATCAGCAAACTGTCAAACTTGGGGTAAAATATCAAACTTGAACCATAAAAGAAAAATAAATTAAAAATAAATCAAGAATAAATATAAAAACACCTAATTTGCATTCTCTAAAATAAATTTTTCTAATATTTTATAATAAGAACCAAGAAGCTTATATCTTACATATTCTTCATTTGTATGATGTTTTCCACCAGTAGGACCAAAATTTACAGCAGGAATTTTATTCTCTGTAAAATATTGAGTATCAGAACCACCACAACTTCTGGTAAATTTTACTTTTTTATCAAGAATTTCTTCGGATATATTTTTCAAATTTTGAACATATTTATTCTCTTTTGATGTGTTTAAAATAGAACCTTCAAAATATATTTCCACTTCAGCTCCCAATGTTTTTATAAAACTAATTATTTGTTTCGTTGAATCTTTTTCTGTTAATCTTAAATCAAGAATTGCTTCTGCTCCACTAGGGATCGTATTAGGAGCACTTAAAGATTGCATATTTGTAATTGAACAATTAATATTCCACTGTCTTTTTTTAGTAGCTCTATTATATTTCTTTTTTACTTTAGAATAAATATCCATTAATTTTTCAATAGCATTATCACCTTTCCAAGGTCTTGAACCATGACAAGATTTACCATTGACTTTTATTTTTAAAATTAAACTTTTTTTATGCATAATCTCAACATTAAATAGACTAGACTCGCCAGTAATAGCAAAATCACAATTATAATTTCTTTTATTTAATAAAAAATTTGTTCCCTGCATACCACCAACTTCTTCATCAGAAACTATCATTAGAGCAACTGAAGGTCGATTTTTTAATTGAGACAAATTCTTCATAATAACCATATATGTAGCAACTGCTGCTTTCATATCAACAGTTCCTCTTCCAAGCAATTTAGTACCTTTTATCTTTGGTTTAAATAATTCGGCAGGAGCGTCAACGACATCTATATGTCCATTAAAAAAGAATTTAAATTCACGCTTATTAGAAAAACTAACAACCATACATGGTTTTACACCTTTCTGTTCGTATCTTTTAACAATAAGCTTATATGGCATAAAATAACCATCAATAAAGTCCATACAATGATTTATTTCTTGATTATTATCAGAAGTGGTTGGAAATTCTATTAACTTTTTTGTTAGCTCTACTATTTCTTGCTGTACGGACATACTTTTAATTTATTTAAACTCATATAAAAAGATTTCTACCGCAAACTTTAAATATCGTGTTTTGTTTATTTTGCAAATGGCAACAGTTACACCTTGGGAAGTTAAAGGCGATATTGATTATGAAAAATTAATCACAGACTTTGGTCTACAAAAAATAGGCAAGCTACCTGATATATTTATGAAAAATGTTCTATTTAGAAGAGATTCAGTCTATGCACATAGAGATCTTCCAAGAATTCTTTCGGCAATAAAAGAGAAAAAACCTTTTGCTATGATGACTGGACTTATGCCAACAGGAAAAATGCATATTGGACATATGATGGTTGCATTACAAATGATTTTCTATCAAAAATTAGGAGCTAAAATTTATATTGCAGTTGCGGATGTTGAAGCTTATCACGCACGAAAACAAACATTTGAAAACAGTAGAAATATAGCAATAGAAGAATATATTAAAAATTATATTGCGCTAGGATTAAATCCTAAAAATTGTGAAATTTATTTTCAAAGTGAAAGAAGCAATGATTCCAAAAAATCTAATGCTTATTATAGACTACAAAATGAATTAGCAAGCTGCGCTACATTTAACGAATTTAAAGCAGTTTATGGAGAAATAAGTCCAGGAAAAATGACTGCGGCATTATTACAGGGTGCAGACATGCTACATCCTCAACTAAAAGAATTTGAAAATCCTTTACCTACAATAATTCCTGTAGGAATAGACCAAGATCCACACATTAGACTAACAAGAGATATGTGCAAAAAATTAAAAGATCATAAGTTTATTCAATTAAGTTCAACATATCATAAATTCATGCCAGGGCTAAAAGGAGGAAAAATGTCTTCTTCTGATCCAAATTCATTCATAGCGATGACTGATACTCCAAAAGACGCAGAAAAGAAAATTAAGAAATTTGCTTTTTCTGGTGGAAAAGCAACTCTAGAAGAGCATAGAAAGCTTGGTGGTAATCCTGACATAGATGTTAGTTATTTATATTTACAATATTTCTTTGAACAAGATGATGAAAAATTAAAACAAATTTATAATGATTACAAAAGTGGAAAATTATTATCTGGAGAGCTAAAGATGATTCTTATTGAAAAAATGACAAAATTCTTAGAAGAACATCAAGCGAAGAGAGAAAAAGTTAATGTTAGTAAATTCATATGATTTATTTTCAAAAAAAAACAAAAAAAAGAGGTGTAAAAATGTATTATAAAAACAGACCAGTGCCTGCATCATTTATGTGGGGTAGTATGATTGGTTTAATTATTACTGTTGTATATACAGCAAGTGGTAGATTAAATCAAACATGGGGATTTACTTTTGGATTAATATTCTTATTGATGTTCTTTGCGTCAATGGTTAGTTTGGAATCAAATAAAGTAGCTCCAAGAAAAAGAACATTCGGAGTTGTTGAAAAACCAATAGCTAAAAAAGTTAAAACAAAAAGAAAGCCTGCGAAGAAAAAAGTTGCAAAAAAAAAAGTAGCTAAGAAAAGAGTTGCGAAGAAGAAAGTGACAAAAAAGAAAGCAGTAAAGAAAAAAGTAGTTAAAAAAAAGGCTAAAAAGAAAGTAACTAAGAAAAAAGCAAAGAGAAAGAAGAAATAATTCTTTTTCATTTTTTTTAATTTCTATTTTTTAAAATTAATAACAACTATAATTTAATATTCTTTCTCTCAGGATGAACTGCCATTGGTGCTTCACCGCCATGCCAAGTAAATCTCGGTCTTATTCTGATAGGATACATTCTTTCATTAGAATCATCAAAAATAATTCCTGCACCTTTTACTCTTGGTAACTGATCCAATTGTTCAGTTAATCCTTTTCGCATATAACTCTGCATTAATAATCCTAAAGCATCAACATCGGGCTTTGCAGTTATTCTATGAGACAATACTATGTCTGATTGAGTCATAACATCTGTATGAATTTTTCCTGGCTGCTGTGTTGCTAAAATTAAACTAATACCTGGCTGCCTTCCTTCTCTCATAATTGTAACTAAAGCATCTGAAGAACTTGTTTGTCCTTCTTTTGGTAAAAATTCGTGAGCCTCATCTATTACTAACCAAACTAGAGGCATCTCTTCTTTTTCTTTCTTCTTTTCAGTATCAAAATAGTGTTCTGCAGATGATATCGATCGAAATTCTTCAAATTTTCGAGATATCATTCTATCAATAAATAATTTCTTTGCAATGATTCCAATAACAAGAGATTTAACTTTCCATCCTCCTGGTGTTGTTGCATAACAACTTACATCAAGAACAACAACACTACCAGGCATTGCTAAATCCCTAATTGCAGTTCCATCCTTATCAAATAATCCCCAATCTTCTGTTCCTTTTAATCTTGACACCAATGCATCTTTTGCATGAGGATCTGCAGCTTCATCTTTATTGACATAAGTAATAAAATCTTCTATACTAAAATCTGGGTTTTCTTTTCTTAATGAATGTAAAGTTTTTTGAATTAATACACCTAACTGATCATTCATATCTAAATCAAAAGTTAATAACCAATCTTCAACATCTAAATC
>CAYZMD010000114.1:0-4816 GCA_964479425.1 uncultured Methanosarcinales archaeon
TAATAATTTGTTTGAGTTGTGTAAAGCCATTTATTAAAAAAAGCTTCTGCATCATTAACGTTTGAAACAATTCGACCTGACTTATACAAAGCACCGTCTTGATATTCTCCAAGTCCATCGTTTTCTAGATTATCAAAGATACACCAACAACCTGGAAAACTAGTACTATATCTTGTACAAAAATTTTCATCATAAACTTGTTTATCCTTTGGGTCTTGATCACAACCTAAAATAAATATAGAAGAAATTAATAATATAAGTAAAAAATAATTTGAATTTTTCATTTTAATATAATCGCATCAGTTATACTAGCCAATGTTTTTTTAACCTCTTTTGCTTGTTTATTTGGAATATTAAAGAAAAATCTTTTATCAGTATTATCATAAATAGTTAACGGAGCCCACATACCTAAAGTAGAAAAAAAGCCTGTTTTAAAAGTAGATTTATCTTTATTGATATCTGTATAAGAAACATAATAATTATCTTTATTTTTTAATAATTGATCTATTTTCTTAGATGAATTTTTCTGACTTTCTTTATTTGTTGCGTTGATAATATCAAGACTAAAAGCAATAGCACCACTAGGACCTGCAATAGCGCCACCAAGCATTCCTGAAATAAGTGTTGAGGCACCTAATGCTACACAAATAATTCTTTCAGAAGTGAGAATTAGGTCACATGTCTTAATAGTTAACGAAGATGCACTTTTTGCTTGCACATTATTACAAATTAATATGATTTTTTCCATTATGTAAATTAAAAAGTTTTTATATATAAACCTTTTTAATATATTGGTTAATTGAAACACTCTATATTTATCTCGAAAATAATATTTAATAATTTGGGAAACAAAAAGTATTGTTCACAAAACAAAAGTATAATAAAAATTATATAATTTAAATAAATCATAAAATTAAACTTAAATCTGAATTTAATTCTTTTGCCTTATCAAAATCAGCAAGAGATCCTTTAATATCATTTAGATAAACCTTTACATTTCCACGAGCATGATAAGCTTCTGCTAAATCTGGATTTAATTCAATCGCTTTATCAAAAAAATTCTTAGCTTTTTTAAAATTATTCATATGAATACTTACAATTCCACAATAATAATAAGCTTGTGCTGATTTGGGATTTAGTTCTATTATCTTATTAAAATCATTCATAGCTCCAACAAAATCATTTAGATAAATCTTTACACTTCCACGATTAAAATAACACGTTTCATCGTTACAATCCAATTTTATTGATTTATTAAAATCGTCCAAAGCTCCTTCTAAATCATTAAAATAAATTTTTGTAAATCCACGGTTACTATAAGAATTTGGAGATTTTGGATCTAGTTCTATCGACATATTAAAATCATCAATAGCTCCTTTGAAGTCTTTCAAACTAAGTTTAGTAATTCCATTTAAATCAAATGCAATAGATTCTAATTCTTCACTTGTTAAATTTTTCAAATAAACTCCATTTAATATTGATTTCTCATGGATATTAAATTCTGATATATACTTACTATCTTCAATGATTTTCTCTTTTGATGTAAAAATATCAACTGTTTCCCAATTGAATACATTTTTCCCATCGTCCCATCTAACAAATAGATGGTTGGGAGCAGCAACAATATCTAAAGGTAATCTTAATTCTTCAGCAATTGAATAATATAAAACAGAATATTCTTTACAATCTATATTTTTGGATTGTAATGCTTCACTAAATTTTACACCTGTTCCATAACTAAAGCCATATTCTTCTAACATTCCACTAATATCTTTTAAAATATCTTTTGGAGTAGCTTCAACATCGATATTTATTTGTGCCAATTCAAGTATATCATCTATAGTATCATAACAAGCTTGAGGGACATCAAAACTTTCTGCTTCTATATCCAAGAATTCATGCATTAATGTTTTCATCTGTTTTAATTACATATACTAACTTAATAAAAGTTATGGATATAAAGACTATAATAATTATATTTTATAAATACTTTTAAACATATTAAAACAAAAAAGAATATTTTCATATCATATAAATTGAATCTAAATTTAATTCTTCTGCCTTATCAAAGTCATCACGAGATCCACTCATATCACCAAGAGAAACTTTTACCGTTCCACGAGCATAATAAGCTTCTGCAAAATCTGGATTTAGTTCAATCGCTTTATCAAAATAATTCTTAGCTTCTTTAAAATCATCTTGACTAGCTTTTATCGATCCACAATTATAATAAGCTTTTGCAGAATTTGAATTTAGTTCTATTATCTTATTAAAATCATCCAAAGCTCCGTCAAAATCATCGAGATAAGCTTTTACACCACCACGATTAAAATAACCATTTTCATAATTAGGATCCAATTCTATTGCTTTATTAAAATCATCCAAAGCTTCTTCCAAATCATTTAGATGAATGTTTGCAAATCCACGATTATTATAAGAATGTGGAGAATTTGGATGAAGTTCTATTGCCTTACTAAAATCATCAATAGCTCCGTCAATATCTTCTAAATCGAACTTACTCTTCGCATTTATATTAAATGCAATAGATTTTATTTCTTCCCTAGTTAAATTTTTCATATAAACTCCATTTAATATTGATTCCTCATGAATATTAAAATCTAATATATATCTACTATCTTCAACACTTAATTCCGTAGAAATATTATCGGTTGTTTCCCAATTAAACAAATTTTTTCCATCATCCCATCTAACAAATAAATGATCAGAAACGCTAACAATATTTAGAGGTAAACCTAATTCTTCGGCAATTGAATAATATAAAACAGAATATTCCTTACAATCTATTTTTTTGGTTTGTAATGCTTCGCTAAATCTTACACTTACTTCATAACTAAATCCGTATCCTTCTAATATTCCACTGATTTCTCTTAAAATATCTTTTGGAGCAGCTTCAATATTAATATTTATTCTTGCTATTTCAAGTATATCGTCTATGGTATCATAACATGACTGGGAAACTCCAAAAATTTCTGCTTCTATATCCAAAAATTCATGTATTAATGTTTTCATTCATTTTAACTATATGTAGTAACTTAATAAAAGTTATGTTATATGAAAATGATTTCTAACAATATTTCTATGTCAAAGTTTTACCACACAAATAACAGTTAATTAAGCATCACCATAAGCACTAAAGATATAATAGAAAAGTGTAGATGTCAAAAGTTGGTTACAACCACAGATGTATACTTTACAACTATGCATCCCTATATAAAAAATTTATACTAGCAGCTCAATTTTGAAATAACCAGACTTTAGAATTAAAATAAAACGTCCCGGACCAAGCTGCTGTCTGTAGTACAGTCCCGACGTGACTCGAATTCTTATACTAATATTATAATGAAACTAATATAAATAGTTTTCTATTTTCCGACGAGAAGTTTTAAGCAATTTCGTTTTTCAAAAATTACTCTTTTAAAATTTTTGGGTCTGTTTTAGTACCAAATAATTACTGTTTATACTTAAAGAATTTTTTAAGAGTGCCCATCATTTCATTAAAATTAGGACTAGACTTAGTGAGTTTGAACAAGTCATCATTCCATTCATTGAAAAATTTATTGGTTCTTTTAAACATAAGATTATTTGTAAAAATCTTATTGTTTTTTCGAAATTTCTTTTTTATCAATGATATAGAAATAGGTAAATTGTTTTTAATAATATAATAAATATCAAAATAATCTCGAGGTTTATACCTTTCACAAGTTGCCATTACTTTTTCTGCTATCATCTCATTTTTATGAAGACAATTGACCTTGAATTCAGGAATGTGTTCTTCGTAAAAATGAGGTAACTCCAATTTTTGAGGTTTAAGCAACATATTACTTCTTTCATTTAAATCAAGAAATATCGTCCCTGTTTCATGAAACAGTTTATAGTGAATGATCAATCGTACAAACTTATCAACTCGTTTATCATGTGTAATTTTATCAAATATTGTACCTTCTAATTTGTTTTTAATTTCTTTTTCAATATCAGCTATATTCCCTGTTAACGAGAAATCTAAATCTTCAGATATTCTTTCATGATTCAAAAATATTTTATTTAAAGCAGTTCCACCTTTAAAATATATGTCTTTTACATCTTTTAAAATAAATAACAATTTTGTTAATAGATAATCTTTTTCAAGAAGTACTATATCAAATCCCTTTTGACTTGCAATAATCTTTAGCTCGTCTAAACTTATATCCACTGCTTTGCCTCTTTTTTTGTAGCTATAATAAACTTATGACCATAAACTTTCTTTTCGACATTCTTAGGAATAATTCTTTTCTTTCTAAAATTGATAATAGCATTAAATATCTTAATTTCAGCAGATTTTTTTGTAGTAAATACTTCATACATAAAAGGAATTTGATCAATTAATTTCCAATAATGTGCAGCAGTCTTTCCCACAATGCAATAGTCATTACTATTCATAATTTCATCTATTATAATATACGGATGTTCAGACCAATTATTTTTAATAGCTTTAACCGGAATAAGATAATATTTTGATTTATTGAGCTTTATAATTCTTTTTTTCTTTTTTAATCTATGTATATATACACTCATCTCGTTATCACTAGTAAAATGCTGTCTAATATCATCTCTAGTAAAGAAATACTTCTGCTTTAATTCCAACTTTGAAATAAATCCTAATTCTTTTTCACTTATGCTTTTTTTCATTTTCAAACCCATGTTCCGTTAAATTAACATATTGTTAATATAGTAGAACATGATAGTATTTATAGTTTTCGATTTATCGGGTCTGATTTAAAGCTCCGTGAAAATATAGTGTTTTGTAGTTTATTTTACT
>CAYZMD010000115.1:0-4810 GCA_964479425.1 uncultured Methanosarcinales archaeon
GTCCAATTTCGTCTATATCTCTTATTTCTTTTGATACTAACCATTCTAAAATTTTTTGTTTTTCAGCTAGATCTTGTTTTATATCTTCAAGCGACATAGAAGTATGCGTTGATAATTTTTCAAATATTTTTCTTGGCGCATTGTGTGTTTTTAATGTATCGGATTTCGTTTCCCATCTGTAAATTATGTTTGCCTTGATTGGTACTTTATCACTTTCTTCTTCTAAGTATTCAGCAACTTGTAATAATTTTCTAATATTTTTTCTTCTATCTCTAAACATTACAAAATTAAGATCCACGCTCTCAAGTAAATTCGCATGAATATTTATTGGCGGGTTAATCAGACGTCGTATTGTCTCAAAAGAAGTATCTGCATGTACTGTTGCAGCAACACTATGTCCTGTATGCATAGCTTCAAATAAAACTTGAGCATCTTCTCCTTTTCTTATTTCACCTAGGATAATTCTATCTGGTCTCATTCTTAGACTATTTACAAGTAAAGCTTGCATACTAATATCATTTTCTCCAAGCGTACTTCTTGTAACCATTGGTAAATAAAATAGTGTTTTTGGTAATTGTAATTCTCTAGTATCTTCTATGCTAATAATTCTATGATTTGATGGCATAAATTGTAGCATAACATTTAGCAAACTTGTTTTCCCAGAAGCAGTCCCTCCAGAAATAAGAATATTCATTTCATATTGTACACCTAACCACATGAGTGCTGCAATTTCTGAATTCAAAGTGTTGCTTTTAATAAAATCAACTATCGTCCATGGTGTACTTGCAAATTTTCTAATTGTTATTGTATTTCCAGTATGTGCTATTGGATAAAGAACTGCATTTGCCCTATCTCCTGTTAGCATATTTGCATCAAGTAGTGGATTTAATGCTGTGATTTGTTTTCCAACTCTTCTTGCAAGAAGTGCTGCATAATTTCTAATTTGCTCATCGCTTGTAATAATAATATTTGTAGACAACCATCCATGTTTTTTATGATATACCATCACAGGATGATTTACTTTATGGATTATTACTTCTTCAAGCATATTGTCAGTTAATAGAAATTCAACATCCCCAAGCCCAACCATATCATTTAACATTTTTATTGTTAAATAATTTGCTACTTCTTTTGTTAGTCGCGGAATCTTTTTAGAAACAATATCACTTAATCGATTTTTAATCTTTTGCTTTAATTTTAACATCTCTCTTGGGTCTGTTAATTCTGAAACACTTAATTTTAATTCTGAAACAACTGATTTTTTAATAGAATCCAAAATAGTTCTAGTCCCCTCTTTTATCTCAGGGATATCTATTCCATATAATTCAGGCTTAACTTTTCCTGTTATTTTTACAACAAGTTCAAATCCTTCTATGGTTGTTTTGTATTCTTCCATTTTAAAATTGGTTCTCCAATAATTTTATGATCAACTTCAATCAATCCTTTTTTCTCTAGTGCATTTGCCCATTCTAAAATAAGTTTAGGATCATCTTTCAGTTTTTGAGAAGCTTCGCTAATCTTAATCTCCTTTTTCTCTTTGATTAAATTTAATAATCTATCAATGTCTGTTGAAATTTCCATTATAATGCCCCCAGTTCTTATATATATTATATATTTATTTTATAATTCTTTATAACTATTTAAGAATAGTGATAGCCTCATTGTAATTTAATGCCAAATAAGTTAAATTAGCACCCAAGGCAATTTTTTGATCATTTTTATTAATCGTTGCAGTTACATTAATTGGATTAATATTATTTTTTACTCTGATAGATTCATTAATATAAATTATGAAATCCCCGGAATTAATATTTAGATTATTCAAATATTCTGAATCAACAAATTTTGTTTCAACACAACTTCCGCTTTGTCCCTTTATATCAACTTCTATTTTTATTTCTCCTGGTTGTGTATTCCAATTACAACTTGTAATATTATCTTCAATTTCAAACTCTATTTTCGTATTATTAGTATTAATGATAAATAAATTATCTCCTCTTACATAAGATGTTACAGATGAGGGCTCTAAGATTAAATGGGTAACATTATTTCTCCCAAATTCATATTCAAAATTTGTCTCAACAAAGTCATAATAACTATTTATTTCATTCTCATAATAATTTAGATTCGAGTTTGGAACTTGACTATTAATAATAACATTATTTTGATTAACATTAACTACCATGCCTGATAAATCAAATATTTCTTGTGAGTTTTTCTCAATTACAGAAAAGAAAGTATTCAATTCATTATATTCATACATTTCAATAAAAAAATCATTTGAATCTAAATTTTTAGTATTCATCAAGGCAAAGAATGCAAGCAACTCTAAGGCAATTAGCATTAATCCTAAAGTTAGTAGCATGCCTTTTTTTATTTTAACCAACTCCAATATCTCAGTCTACAATTCTCATTGGCATAGAAAGGAATCTCGTTTGAAAAAATAAATTTAGTTTCGGGAATGGCGGAAGAATCATTAATCAATCCAGAGCTCTCACAATTAATTTCTATTTTATATTCATATTTATCTTTAAGCTCAGCTTTGGTAGCAACAATATCCAAACTGTCAAGCTCGTTTAATTTATCCATAACAATAAACTGATCATTAACGTCTAGAGTAATTGCGGCGTTTGGCATATTGCTATAATTTAAATGATTATACGATAGCATAATTACAACTAACACGAGTAATAAAGCAAATATGGCATCAACAGTAAACCACATCCCTTTATTTCCAGAGTTCAAAAATAAATTCTTTTTTTTCATTTTCAAATATTACGGTTCTTGCAATTGCAACTTTCATTTTATTATTGCCATTAACTCCGTATGTATCAATAATCGTTCCATTAAAATATTGTATTTTTATGAAAAAATCGTAAGGCGCTACATTTAATAAATCTAAAGTTTCATTATATTCCATTGCAGAAAAATTATTCCATTTTGCCAAACCTATTGCATTCGTACTGTCAACAAGTCCTAACGTATTTACATTACTTGAATTCCAACTGCTAGGGTATCCGGGATATTTTACTAATAATTCACTTATTACCATTGCTTTTATTTGCATATCTTCATATTCAATTTCATTATCATAATTTACTATTTTACTATTAAAAGTATTAATTAAAAATCCGAGTAGAATTACAGCTATGCTTAATGCAATTAACATATCCATACTAATTATTTGAGCTTTACCATTGCCCATTTTTCACCCTCGTATTTCCACTTATATTAAATATACTTGCTCCTGAGGAATTAGTTATTTCTCCGCTAGGCAAAATACAAATATATTCTGAATTAATAAACCTTGATTCTGAATTCACTCTTAGATTGTTTACAGAAACGTTTTTCCCCGCATTATTAATCAAGCTCCCTATACTATTAATCATAACTTTGTTACAGTCTAGTCTATTTCCTAATTCTTTAGTTGCATCTATTCTTTCAGTTTTTTTATCAAGAGAAAAATGAATAAGTACAGTAAAAAACAATAGTATCATGCCGATTGCAAAAATAAGTTCTGTTGAAACTTGTGCTTTCATTTTATATCAAAATGCACATGTGAGGAATTTATTGCAGTTGCCCGAATTCTATAACTACCTTGTGTTGTTGGTAATGTCCCATTCAATTGAGCTAAACTTCTATAATGCACGCCTGTTGTTTCTTCTTGTATATGAAAATCTAAGTTTAAATTTCTTCCAGTCATTTCAAATGATTCTATGGCTCCAGGAACATTTATCCAAGTTAAAGCCTGGTTTCCCTCTCCAAGGGTATGTACTATGTCTGCAATTTTTACTAAGTTAATTACACTTTCTTCGGCTTTATTCAAGGTTATTGTTCTATTTGCCTCACTATATGCATAAATCATTAGACCAGTTAGAATAACAAAAATAAACCCAGTTATTACAATATATTCAATACTAATTTGTCCTTTTTTTCGCATTTAAGAAATAATAAACTTCTAATATAAAAACTTATTTACAGAAACATTTAAATATAGTATTTGAAACAATGTATATAATATAGAAAATAATATAGAAAATTAATATTTAAAGAGGTGTTATTATTATGAATAATAAGAAGGGACAAGCTGCAATGGAGTTCATGGCAACTTATGGATGGGCTCTTTTAGCTATTGTTGTGGCAATTTCTGCTTTAGCAACATTCGGAGTCCTTAATGCTGATAAATTTATTCCAGAAAGATGTCTAATGTTTCCAGGAGTTGCATGTTTAAGTCATAAAGCAACAGTTGATACAACGACAGTTGTTTTGCAAAATTCTATAGGGCAGACTATGCTTATTACAAATCTAGAAGTTGGAAGTTGTACAGCTTATACTTCAGCAACGTCTATATCAAACGGCGGTAAAAGCACTTTTACTTTGACTGGATGTGATAATGGAGCTACTGGTAGCAAATTAAAAACAGACATTAACATGACTTATAGAGACGAAGAAGTTGTTTATCACACTAAGTTTGGTGATTTGATAACAACTGTAGAATAAAACTTTTTATTTTTTTACTTCATTTTATTTCTTTTCTGTTTGTATTATATATTACATCATAAATATTATTATAAAGTAATTTAAAATTCAAAGATTAATATCCTTAGATTAAAAAATAATACATGGAAATAATTATAAAGCTAATAATATTTCTTATAATAATATGTCAGGAAAATTTATTGTTTTTGAAGGTATTGATGGGTGTGGTAAAGGTACTCAAATGATGCTTATCTCTAAATTCTTATTTGATTATTCAAAAGAAATTGACTTATATTTAACTAGAGAACCTACTCGAGATTTTAAAGAAATC
>CAYZMD010000116.1:0-4798 GCA_964479425.1 uncultured Methanosarcinales archaeon
GATTATAAGACTAAATGTTGTTGTGATTTAACGGGATCAAGTTCATCCCCAGGTACTTCTAAGGGATGTATTGGTGATGAGTACACTTTTCATGATGATATAACTTTTGATAACCCATCTGACCCTGACCAAATTTCTACATGTAGTGACGCTTGTGGGGGAGTTTCTCCTTGTTTAGATAAAGTTTGTGGTGTAGCAAATGATTTTTCACAACTTGATGTGGATAAATGTTTTTGTTCTTTTGGTGTTGCTAATTCTACATATCCTTGGTGTAGTTCTTATGCAAATCAAGGTTTTGATAATTATTTAGATTGTTTTAATGCACATGGTCTTGCAAAAACACATCAAAATATTCAAGGAACAGTAAAAAAGAATTTCCAAGAGCCTATTGATAAAGCTACAGTATCAATTCAAGAAATTTCTGTTGAAACTAACGCAAATGGGAATTTTATTATATCTGACTTATCTATAACAGGAGATAAGACATTAACTGTTGTAGCTGAAGGTTGCTTTTTAGTTGTTAAAGAAGTTGTTATTGGTGGTCCAAATATTTATGTTACTTTAGATTGCAGAGAAGATGTTTGTGGAAATGGAAAAGTTGAGTCTAACTATGACCCTAACTATGACGAAGAATGTGATAGAACAGAATGTTTACCATTAAATGGTCAAATTAGAACTTGTGGACTTCCTACTACTAACAATGAATGTAAATGTATACAAAAAATAAATAATTATCCTTCAAACGAAGGTAATCAAAGTTCCTGTTTGGATAATATAAGTAATGATGGAGATGAATATGTTGATGGTTGTGATGCCCAATGCTGGGATACTCTCCATGATTATTATATAGGTTTGGATCCGAATGATAACAGATATTTATATTCTGCATTATGTACTACTGGCGGTTGCGAAAATCCTGAAGAAGTAGGGTTTGATGAGAAACTAGGGTCTGAAACTTTTTGTAATGATGAAATTGATAATGATTGTGATGGATTATTAGATTTTGAGGATTATGAAGATTGTATATCTGAAAGCAATATGCCAACTCAAAAAACAGGGTATACTTCGTGTTATGATGGAGCAGATAATGATAATGACGGAGCATATGATGTTTGCGATGTAGATTGTAGTCCAATTGGAATCCTTGCAAATATTAATACTCCTTTAGATAATTATTCTTTTTTAGGAAAGCATGCTGATGGAAATAGTAATTTAGGAGAGAAAGACCATTGTAATGATGGAATTGATAATGATTGCGACGGTAGAATTGATTGTCATAATGGAATAGAAGATAATGAATGTTATTGCGCAGATACTGAACAAGATTCTTGTAATGATAGTATTGATAATGATGGTGATGGAAAAATAGACTGTCTGGATAGTGATTGTAATGATAAAAATTGCATTGGTGATTCTGGCCCTTCTGATACTTGTAATGTACAAAATGCTATAGATACCGATGAAATATTTGGAGTAGATACTTGTTGTAGTGTAGGACAAAGAAACGATTGCGATAATGATGGTCAACCTGATACTTGTGGGCCTTGTGATATAGTAATTTGTCCATGTGATAGTCCTGGATCTGGTTGCGAAGGTCAAATTTGTGATTTATATAATCCGAACAAAAGATGTTATGACAACCAATGTCAAGAAATTGCTGCAACTATTGTAACTGGCATTGTAAAAACGAAAAGGGGGGGGAATCTTATTTTGCCGGGCGCTACTGTTATTGTAATAAACGAAGTAACAGGAAAACAGCATAAAATGACAACTAATGTTAATGGAGGGTTTACTTTTATTGGGTTAGGTATTGGAAAATATTTAATTAAGATAACAAAATATGCATTTGAAGATTATAACTCTACATTTGAATTAAAAGAGAATGAAAGAATAATTGATTTAGGAGATATTAAGTTGGAATCAATATCAACATATTCAATTACTGTAAAAGTATTGTATAAAAACCCTGGAAGTTATGACGAATATCTTAAAGCCCCAGGAGCTGAAGTTGGTTTGGACGGAAAAAAGCCAACATTACCAATTAATGGCGATTTTTTCTTTTGGCCTTTAGAAGGTACACATTTATTACAGGTATCAGCACCGGGATTTATATCTCAAATTGTTCCTCTTAATGTTCCTCTTACAGGTGGTATTAAGTTAATATATTTGGAGTCTGCTGTGTGTACTACTGAAAAGCAACCGCCTGTTCTTGAGTCCGTAGGAATTTTTCAAGGACAGCGTAAATTAAATTTGACTTGGAAAAATGATTGTGCCCCTGATCAAGTTACAATATTTAGATGTGAAAATAATGATGTGACAATGTCACAAGAGTCTTGTACTGGTCCTTGGGTGCCAATAAATAATATTAAAAATCCTGAAGTTATTAATTATATCGATGATATGTCTATTAAAGAAGATACTGAATATTGTTACAAAATTATATCAGATTGGGTGGATTTTGAAAACATTATAAAAGCAGAAAAGGAATCTAATATCATTTGTGCAGGACCGTTTGATGACCCTTGTCTTGATTTAATAGGAAAATTTTGTGAGTCAAAAAAACAGCCAGCAAGATGTAATTCAGAGAATAGAAAGCAATTAGAACAGGAATGTGAAGAAGATAATGTATTTTGTTATGGCCCTATAGAAAACGATGCTTATTGTATATATCAAAGTCCTTGTAAAAAATGCGGAACACCTTTTGGAATGTTTGGACTTCCTATTGGAATGGCAAGCTTTAAAAATGAATTAGGTGTTTTTGTAGCTAGTAAATGCGAAGAAATGCAAACATGTTACGCAGATTATACTGAAACTAGTGTAGACCAATATCATGAATGTATAAATGTAGATAGTTGCTATGATTATAATGGACAAGAAGCTTGTGAAGATAGTCTTAATATTAATATTACAGGAAAATTAGTTGGTGAATATAATAATAGATGTTTGCCAAGAAATTGTTCATGGATGCCTGACCCAAGATATGAAGAAATTGGTGAAGGAATTTGTATGGAAGTTGATGAAGATTTGCAAGATTGTACTATTTGCGATTCAGAAGATAAGCATAATAAAGTTTTTGGTTTTTGTGATAGAGAAAGATGTAATTTATATGGAGATTGTTATTGGGATTTAAACGACCAAGGAACTTATCTTGGATGCACTCATAAAAGAAATATTACTTGTGAAATGTATGATAGAAAAAGGGATTGTGTAAATATAACTGATAATGATTTTGATTTAGATATTATTTGGAAGAATCCAACTAATGCTTTAAATGATGAATTTAAAAAAGATGGGAGTAATGAATATTTAAATTTGAGCCAAGATCATTTAGGGCTTGGTCTTTGTTCTTGGGGAGTCCCTCAAGAAAGTACTGAAAGATGCTATAAAGATTCAGATAATGATAGATTGATAAAGACTAATCCAGGAGATTGTGATAGTTTGTCTCCGACAGGATTTCTTTGTCAAAAAGATATGGTGAGACCAGAAACTTTTACTAAAGATCCAATTTTAACTTGTGCAGGAATATCATGTTCAGACCCAATAAAAATAGAATTACATGTAATTGACGAGGAAAAAACTAGTTTTGGACCATTTAAAACTTGGTTTGGAATAACTCAAGGCAATGAACCTGTTTATCCTACCTATACTGTAGATAGTATTTTGGATGATGAATTTGGTAATTTAGTTGATTTGACAGCAACAAAAAATTATACTGTTTACTATTTTTCTGAGGATGGAAGTAAAAACTTAGAGTATGAAATTAAAAAGTTTAACGTTACTATTGATCCAATACCTCCAGCATATGAATTTTCATATTTAGCAGTGCCTTATGTAGCAAGCATAATTAATGATAAAATAAAATGGGCATCAAATTTAACAGTCTCTGTAAAATTAACAACAGAAAATGCAACGTGTAATGCAAGGTTACTTAGTATAGGATATAACTTGCTACCAGGCAGCAAACAAAATCCAGTATTTGGGAATTTTTTAGGACAATGGCAGAGATTTTATCCTGAATTATTAGATGGGAATTATTTCTATAATGTCTCGTGTAGAGATTTGGCAGGCAACATTAATACTACTTATTATCCAATAAAATTAGATGCTGATACAAGCGTGCAAGACGCAATACCTAACTCACCTCCTCCTTTAAATTCTTCAACTATATTATTAGGAGTAACAACTAAGAACGCTGCAGATTGCGCTTATACAACAAATTTTAGTAAAGGAGATTATAACGAAATTATTGGAATTGGAAATAAAAATAAACTTGAGAGAGTTGCCAAAAACTTTCCAGAACCTTTAGATAATATTGTAGATAAATATATTCACACAAAACACTTAAATTTAGGAGGAAGTGGATATTATGATTATAAAATTGTTTGTGTACATAGTGGACAAGAAGGCGTTGAAGTTGCTAGTTTTGTAATTGATTTAGAAGCTCCAGAAACATCCTCTAGAAAAGTAGGAGGATTATTAGAACATAACTTACAAGAGTGGAAAGAAGCACATACGTTTGCATTATATTGTGATGATAAAAAATTACCTGACTTAGATGGAAGATTAGTTGGCGAACCATTTGGTTGTAGAGATACTTTTTTTTGTATAACTGAACCTGATAAAAATTGTATACCTTCAACTCTTCTAGAATCAAGTATCACTATCAAGAATAGTAGCATGAAAAGAATTTGTTATAAAAGTGTAGACCTTGGAGGTAATACTGAAGCTATGATTTGTGAAGATGTCTATGTAGATGATACTCCTGCAACATTTGAAATCACTATGACTTTAGATAATG
>CAYZMD010000117.1:0-4773 GCA_964479425.1 uncultured Methanosarcinales archaeon
TATTACTTTGAATATTTCCATTTCTGATGTTTCAATTAACACAGTTCTAATTGCACATAATGCAAATGGTACGTGGACAAATTATACTGCAACAGCTAACGGTAATAATTATTATTATATAATAAATTCAACAATAACGACGAGGAATGATTCAATTAGTTGGTATGTATTTGCTGATGATAATGCAGGAAATAAATTTACAAGTTCAACAGATATTTTTACAGTAATTAATCAAATTCCTGATGCACAAGCAGGAATCGATCAATTTGTACAACTTAACAGTACATATGAAGTTTCTGTACAACTAAATGGTTCAAACTCCAGTGATGAAATAGGTGATACTTTAGCTTATGAATGGGATTTAGGAGATAATACTTATTCGTATATAAGTGAGCCATTACATGTTTATACTAATGCTGGAACTTATTTGGTAAAATTAACCGTCGATGATGGTATTGAAACGGATTCAGCTTCAATGCTTATTGTTGTAACAGGGTACAATAGCACTGCTAATGATGCCCCAACTGCTGTAGCTGGAGTTAATATTAATCAATCATTAAACGGCTCAAATGAGACTGTTGTGCCGTTTGATGGCACACTATCAACAGATCCAGATAATGACAATTTAAGTTATGCATGGGATTTTGGTGATGGTTCATCATCAACAAATAATATAACTAATCACACATATACAACTGCTGGAGTTTATACTGTAAGTTTAACAGTAAATGACAGTAATTTATATGATACTCAATCTATCTTAGTAATTATTTCAAATTATAATTCGACAGGAAATGATGCACCAACAGCTGTAGCTGGTAATGATATAAATATAACAATAGATTCAAGCGGATATGTTCAAGTTAATTTTGATGGTAGTCTATCTTCAGATCCTGACAATGATGGTTTAACTTATGCTTGGAATTTTGCCGACAGTTTAAATTCAACTCTCGTTAGACCAAGACATAATTATACTGCTGTTGGAATTTATAATGTGTCCTTAAGGATTAATGATGGAAGCGTTAACAATACTGATTATATGACTATAAATGTAAATACATCAGTAATAGTTGTTCCACCTGTAATAATAACTCCAACACCAACTACATCTGGTAGTGGAGGAGGAATTTCATCTTATCTTAGTAGAATTGATGGAAAAGAAAATACTAATCCGTTAGCATATTCAAGTCAATATGTGTCTTGGGTAGGACCTTTTACATTCTTTATGCAAGATATACCCGAAATGGTCTTTACAAAAATAACAGTTGATTTGGGAAGTAAAGGTCTTAAAGGAGTATTATGGTTAGAAATGTTACCGACTAAACAAAACATATCTGACCTCGAGAATGTATATGGATATGCAAATATTTATTTAGAAAACATTGACAAAGAAACAATTAATGGTGTTGATTTAAGCTTCAGAGTTTTCAAAGATTGGTTAGACCAAAATTTAATAGAAGATATTACATTATACAGTTTTGCAAAAGGGCAGTGGACAGATTTAGGTACCAATAAAGTTGGAGAAGATGATGTATATGTATACTTTGAGTCTAAATCTGCTAGCTTTAGTTATTTTGCTGTTGCTTTAAGAAAGTTATATGTTCCTGAACCTGTAATAGTACCAAAAGTAAAAGAGCCTATAAAAGAAAAACCAGAAGTTATAGAAGAAAAAGCTAAATTTATAATTCCTTTGAATATTATCATATATATTTTATTAATATTATTTGCTTTGTTTGTAATATTCTTATTAAGAACAAAATTAATGCCTTGGTGGTTCTTAAGCAAGAAAGAAGATGATAAACGTATTAAACTTAAATCATTGAAGAAAGCTAGAATTGTACGAGCTAAAGAACTTGCAAAAGAAAAGAAAAAACAGGAAGAAATTGATGCAAAAAGATTGGTTACACTTAAGAAAACAAGAAAAACTAGAGAGAAGCATAAAAAAGAACAAGAAAGACTTGAAAGTATTAGATTAGCTACTCTCGAAAGAACAAGAGAAAGACATAAAAGAAAAGAAGAAAGGCTTGAAAGAATTAGAAAAGCTAATCTTGAAAAAGCAAAGAAAAAAATAGAGAGAGAGCATGAAAAAGAAGAAAGAAGACTTAGAAAAATTAAGTTAATTTCTCTAAAAAAAGCAAGAAAAACAAGAGCAATTCATAGAAGAGAAAAAGAAAGATTTGAAAATATTAGATTAGCTACTCTTGAAAAAGCAAGAAAAGTTCACATGGCTAATTTAGCTATTAAGAAAGCAAAAGAAGAAAGAATCGCTAAATTAAAACAGAAATTATACTTAAGAAGAAAGCAAAAATTAGCTATGCAAAAAAATATCAGAAAAATTAGAATGGATATTAAAACAAAAATTAGAAAAATATTACATGTTGTTGGATTGTACAAAACTCCTAAAGAAATAGAAGGAATTAAAACAAAAATTATACTTGAAAAAGCAAGAAAAACTAGAGAGAAACATAAGAAAGAAAAAGAAAGACTTGAAAATATTAGATTAGCTGCTCTTGAAAATGCAAGAAAAATTTACATGGCTAATTTAGCTATTAAGAAAGCAGAAGAAGAAAGAATCGCTAAATCAAAACAAAAAGTATACTTAAGAAGAAAACAAAAATTAGCTATGCAAAAAAATATTAAAAAAATTAGAATGAATATTAAAGAAAAAATTAGAAAATTATTACATTTTGTTGGGTTATACAAAACTCCTAAAGAAATAGAAGAAATTAAAACAAAAATTACGCTTGAAAAAGCAAGAAAAACTAGAGAGAATCATAAGAAAGAAAAAGAAAAGCTTGAAAATATTAGATTAACTGCTCTTAAAAATGCAAAAAAAGAAAGAGAAAAACAATTAATAATACAAAGACAAGAGAAACAAGAAGCTACATTAAAAGCTATAAGGACAAGAAAAGAACGTAAAGAAGAAGAAATAGAAAGAAGGGAAACAATCAATGCAAAAGCTACAAGTACAAGAAAAGAGCATAAAGAAGAAGAGATAAAAAGAGCAGAAGCAATCATTGCAAAAACTGCAAATACGAGAAGAAAGCATGAAGAAGAATTATTGAATAAAGAAGAAATAAAAAGACAGGAAGCTAAAAGAAGAAAAGATGAAGAAGAACGTCAAGAAAGACAAAAAGAAAAAGAGAAGATAAACAGATTAAGGATTAAAAAATTATATAAAAAGATTGAAGAAATTAAATCTACACCAAATAAAATTAAAAATGGAATTAATAAATATTTCAAAAAATTAGATCGGCTTAATTTAAAGCGTACTGCTTCTACTCCTGAGTTAGCAAGAAGAGAAGTAGAAGAGCAAAATAAAATATTGGCGGATGTTAAATTCTCTATTGCAAAAGATGAAAGAGGAATGCCAAAATCAGAAGAACATTCTGTTCATAATTTCAAAAAACTAATTAATTACATTAAAAAAATGAATAATAAAAAATATGATATAAAAATAACCATAAAAGTTTTGGAAGAAAATGACTGGCCTTTAGAGAGGATTAAATCAGCTCTTGCATATATAGATATTACAAAATTAAGATCATCAAGTATGAATAATCTTAACAAACAGCAGTTTAAAACATTGATGTCTGCTATGAAAAAAGATTTATTGACTGGTCATAATATAGAAGAAATCAAGAAAGGATTGAAACAGAAAGGATGGGACGCATTAACAATTGATAAATTATTTCACGTTTTTAGCTAGGGTCAACCCCTCAGATGTTGCTCAAACATTGTTTGGCCCTAGCGCTTTTTCAAAATTGAGGAAAAAAGATACAAAGTAAAAATTAAAAAAAAAGAGGAAAAATGACAAATATATTTTTTGATGTAGGAACGATTATCATATTGGCAACAATAGGTGCATATATAGCAAAATTAATCAAACAGCCATTAATTCCAGCATATGTTATTGCAGGAATTGTAATAGGTCCTATATTAAAATTAATAACCGATTATTCGACAATTTCTACACTATCTGAAATTGGTATAGCTTTCTTGCTATTTATTGTAGGATTGGAAATTGATTTTAGAAAATTAGCAAATGTTGCACGAGTATCTATTTTTGGCGGCATTACGCAAATGATAATATTATTTAATTTAGGTTTTCTTACTGCGATATATTTAGGATTTAAAAATCTAGCAGCTGTATATTTTGGGCTTATTTTAACATTCAGTTCAACTGCTGTTGTATTAAAGTTATTGTCAGACAAGAACGAATTAGATACTTTACACGCAAGAATTGTAATAGGTTTCTTATTAATTGAAGATATCGTTGTTGTATTTGCTTTATCTATACTGGGTTCATTAAATAATTTCACTATATCATTATTCTTATTGGCACTTGGAAAAGCTGCACTTATTGTAATTGGCGCCGTTCTTGCCTCAAAATATATATTTCCAAAAATGTTTAAATTTGCGGCGGAAAGTCAAGAATTATTGTTTTTGCTGAGTATTGCAATCTTATTCCTTTTTTCAATGCTATTTAATTACATTGGGTTCTCTATAGTTGTTGGAAGTTTTATTGCAGGTGTTGTCCTTGGAAACTTGCCTTATAATTTAGAAATAATGAGTAAAGCCGAAAGTTTGAAAGATTTCTTTGCTACAATCTTTTTTGTATCTTTAGGGCTAGAACTAACCTTATCATCAATAAATCATTTACTTATACCAATGGTATTATTTTTCTTTGTTATTATATTAATAAAGCCATTAATAACTATGACAGTTTGTAGTTTTTTTGGATATACCAAAAGACCATCTTTTTTAACTTCT
>CAYZMD010000118.1:0-4754 GCA_964479425.1 uncultured Methanosarcinales archaeon
CACCTTTAGACTATAAATTAGAGAGCGGAGATATTGTTGAAATAATAACAACAAAAAATGCTAAACCCAATAGGCAATGGCTAAACTTTGTAAAAAGTAATTCAGCAAGAGCAAAAATTAGGCAAGCTTTTGATATGCCTTTAGAAAAAAACAAAAAAGAGCTTGGTGCAGAGGAAGAAAGGCAATTCATACTAGCCGATCAAATTGAAGCAATAGGTAAAAAAGCACCACTAAAAATAAGCAAATGCTGCTATCCTAGACCTGGAGAAAAAATTATAGGTTTTATGACAAAAGATAGAAAAATAACAGTACATAGTATAAAATGTGCTAATGTAAAAAATATTAATGTTTCCAAAAAAGTAGAACTTAAATGGAAAAAGTTAGAGGACAAATACGAGAGAATGTTTGTTGTCGTTGCCGACGAGACTCCTGGATTCATTAAAGAAGTATTAAACATTGTAACAAAAGCAAAATTAATATTAAAACAAATCAACACAAGAATTTCTAGAGGGCATATTGTTCTCGAATTAACTGTCCATGCGCCTGAAGAGCAAAAGTTACAAGAAGCTATGAAAAGGATAAGAAGATTCAAAGAAAGCTTAGATGTCAGAATTGAAAAATAAATAAATAACCCCTAAATCATCAAAACAATCTAAAGTTCTAAATGCTTATCCTATTTCAGATATATCTTCTCTTCCTGTTTATAGAATTTGTTCCCAGAAGAATAAAAAGCATCGTTTAGCTCAAGCAAATCTGGAGGAGCTCCATTTGCAATCTTTTCAAGTAATAAAGTTTTATACGATGGAGCTTCAGCCTCTTTTTCATTATGTACCATAATATTTGTCCGCTAAGTCTCTATTTATATAATTTTCTAATTTTTTGTTAATTTTACTCTGTTTATTATTACAAACAAATTTCCCACTCCATAATAATCAGTAAGCTTTAAATAGAAAGCAAATGAAAAATGTAGTACAATGGCAAAATTCAAAACTAAATCTATAATATTAGGAAGAAAGAAGAGACAGGGCGAATATTATCCATGCTTTATTAACTTATTCAGTGAAAACGACCCGCATTTAAGCAAAGAAGTACCAGATCAATTCTTAGATTATGAGAAAGTTGCAAAAGTAGAGATTAACGGACTAAACGTTACATATTTACCTGCAGGAAATGATATTGTAATAAATGATATTAAAGAATTATCAATTATTCAAAAAGGTTCTACTTTAAAAATTAAAGGAAAACAAAAATAAATTTATTTTTTATTCTTTTTTATTAATAACATATTTAGATACTAAATAAATCAATAGCATAGAAACCCAAAAATATGTTACGCTTACTTTCTGCATACCAAATAATATCAAATTAACTATTAAAACAAATACTAATACCAAAGACACACTCATTTTTGCATTAATTAACATCTTTTACCTCCAATAAAAATTCTTTAAGTTCTTTAGGCCAAACTTTGGGCCATTTCTCGTATTCTTTTAATTCAGAGAAGTAGTCTTTAAATTTTTGACTAAAGCCTGTTCTATGTCCTTCAATTAAACGTTCAAAGTCATAAAATATTTCTGAATCCATTTCAAGAACTTTATAGACTCTAAATATTTGATTCATTAATAATTTAGTTGTAACCTCTTTCTCTTGTTGATATTTTTCCTCAATATTTTCTTCTTGCCAAACTTTAGAATAATCAATAACATCATATGCTTTTTTAAGAATAAACTTCGCCAAATCTTTTGACCAAAATTTCTTAATCAATAAAGTATATTCTTTAATTGATTCAGCGACTTCATAATCCATATCCTTTTTATCTTTAATCACACGAATCAAATCGAGTTTAATATCAACAGGAACTTTTTTATCAGAACTAACTTCCCTAGCCATACGCAATCTTTCATCACTTAGTTTTTGCACATCCTCAAGTTCCATATCAAGGGTGTCAACTAAATTTTCAGTAGAAATAGAGGGTAAAGTAAATTCAATTGTTTCTCCTTTCTTACCTTTCTCAAGGGCAATTTTGGCGAGTACAAGTTGATGCATCCTTTTTAGAAATTGCATTTTATCTTCAACCTTCATTATGTCAGTATAACTATCAGCAATTAATTTAAAAGCAAAAGGCGACGGAACTTTTGAAGTTATTTCTACAACTTGAATTTTAGCATTCTCAATTTTATCAATGATAATTGTTGTACTTTCAATATCCATCAAGTCTTCTAACGCTTCACGTCTTGCTTCCTTTAATATACTAAAATTAGGATCTATTCTACGTAAAGCATTCATAAGTAACATGCTTGACATTTGCGCTCTTCCCACACTCTTTTTTTTACCCTTATAAAAACGTAAAATCATTAATGCTCGAGTAGCACAATGTCTAAATCTTCGTCTAAGAACTTCAGATTTTTCAATTGCATTTTTCATAACATCTTTAAGTTCAGATGATTTAAGCATTCCAAGTTCTCTTTTGGCATTCAGTTTTTTATCGCTTCCAACATAAAAGCATGTATCATTAATACCAATCTCTACATTCAACTTTTGGGTTTTAGAAATAGCATAGGCAATAGCTCTTGACAAACAATCATTTACACGACGTCCAAACATCGTATGAAATATAACATAATGTCTATTATTATCATGATAATTTTCAATCACAATTTTTCTATCAGACGCAATTTCTTTACAAAAATCATATTGTTCACGTAAATAATTATAAATAGCCATTGCAGCTTTTTTGTCAACATATAAATAATCATTAATAAATTTCAAAATATCTTTCTTAGGTTTTTTATACTTAAACTTGTCCTCAATCAAATATCGAAATCTACCAATATCATTAGCTAAATCAAAACTTAATGGTAACATTTGACTAACCCATCTTGGAACTGTTGGAGGTCTACCAACTGAAGCAGAAACTTGCGCAGTCATTCCTCTTGTGTATTTGAAAATATAAGTATTTCCACCTAGAACAAAAACATCACCAGGTCTTAACCTTTCTAAAAAACCTTCATCTATTATACCAATTATTCTTTCGCCAATCTTAACTTTAACTCCTGTAGAATCTGGAATTGTACCTATATTAGTCATGTAAATAACACGAGTCATTTTTCCACGTCTTCTAACAAGCCCTGTCTCTTTATTATAATATATTTTAGCATAAACATATCTTGATTCTAAAGAAGTAAACTCACCAGATAAATAATGAATAATCTGCAAAAAATCAATATATAATAAATTATGATAACAATAACTTCGTTTTACTAGTTTATATAAATCCATTATCTGCATACTTTCAGATAAAATTATTCCTAAAGTTTGTTGAGCGAGAACATCTAGTGCAAGAGTAGGAATATGGATTTTATCTATTTTTTTCTCAACAGCACTTTTGAGTAAACAAGCGCATTCAATAAGGTCGTCTCTATTCAAAACAATTATTCTACCTTTTGTTACTGAATGTAATTGATGCCCAGATCTACCACAATTATGAACAATAAGATTACCTACAATAAAATTATTAGGTTCATTTTCCAAAGTTAAATTATATACATTTTCGGCCGTCTTAATGTGCTCAATTAATTTTATATCTTCCCAATGAACAAACCTATCAAACTGTTTTAATTTAAAAGATGTTGATTTTAATCCTGCCATAATTTGTGCAGACCTTTGCGCCTTAAACCCATATTTAGGGAATTTACTAAACAATCTTTTTAAATTATTTTGACCAGTTAATACAAGAGTATACAAATAACAATTAGTTTTAAGTATTAATTTTGATTTTTTTGAAAAGTTTCCTGAAATATTATTATGATATCCTAACCTAGTAAATAAATTATGCAAACCAAATACAAATTTTTTACTTGCCGAAAAAATCCGTAATAAAGATCCATAATTCTGCTTATTAAAATTTCCATCACCTTCAAAGACGCCTTCTAAATATGCATGAATTAATTTTGAATTCATTTGAAAAATAGGTTTTCCAACTTCAACATCTCTTGTTTTATTTTTATATTTTAGACCTAAACTAAGAAGTAAATAAGCCAATAGATTTGAACCACATTCTAAATTATAAAAACCATTATCACGAACATAAAAATGTCCTTCAAAACCATATTCACGAAAGATAGCCCAACATTTATCAATCATCTGCTTAGAAGTGTTCCCTATTTTAATACAATAATAGCAACCAAGTTTAGTTTTTGTTTTTACAATACAACCATCAGTAGCAATTATTCCCGCTAACCACATTAGATCTTCAGTTATTCTTAAAGGCAATTTGTTTCTAAAACGACCTTTTGTTTTTAGAAATTTTAGAAAAACAATATATTTCTTTTGAGGGACTTTGCATATCTTACAAACTCTCAAAAAAATCTCTAATGAAACACTTTTTTTTCTACCCGTTAATCTTCTACAATCAATTAATCTTGAATAATTCAAATTAAATTTATCTGAAAATTGTTTTAATGTTAATTTGTTTTTTTTAAGATACAAATCAATTATTTTTTGAAAGAAATTATCAACATTTTCAACAAAAACTTTATTTTGAGGTAATAATTTATATATATAAAAAGATTTAGATCTAAATTTAATTTCTGAATTTATCTCTGCAATTTTATCTTCTTGATTAATATCTTCTGCCTTTTTCCAACCCAAATATGTTAGAACAGGATGATTAGGAGTAACAGTGAGAGATTCTCCACATCTTAAATTAAATTTAATTAATTCATTTGATTTATTCTTATGATATTCATTAATTC
>CAYZMD010000119.1:0-4747 GCA_964479425.1 uncultured Methanosarcinales archaeon
CAATAATTAATGTAATTGGTATTCCTATAAGAAGGCTACCTAAAAAGAATAGAACAAGTTCAACATTTCCTAATCCAGCCACAGATGAAAGTTCAATTTTATAACTTGAAATTGTAGTATACGTTATTATTGTGGTTATTGTGGATAGAATAATCTGGAGACCTCCAGCAATTAACCCCATAAACATTGAGTTTTTTATAGTTCCATTGAATTTACTTATAGCTGTCCATCCAGCATAAAAAATAATGGCAGAACTAAAAATCGTCAATAACATCGAAAATATTAATATTGTCAATGGGAATGAAGTTAATATTTGTTCAATTTTTGTAACATCTCTATATAAGAAAAAAAATTGTGCATATGTAAGACTGTTATGAATAATGAATAGAAAAAAAGGAATTTTTATGGCTTCTAAATAATCTGTTTTTTCCATATGCTATTTTTGGTGTTAACTATTATTTAAATATTTGGTTTTGTTTCAGGTTTCTTAATTGAATTTAATATTCATCAATTTGTTAAACTCTCCGAAGGATTGAATTTTAGTGCAACGTTCCGAAGTGAAGTGGAGGAAAAATCCAAAGTAAATTTGAAGTCCGTCGATCAAAAGAGCGAAGCGATACATCAAGACAAAAAATCAAAGGGCAGTTTTTCGATATATTTATTAATATATTAATTATTATTTATTTTATGAAGTTCAATATGTTAGGATCAGGTGGAGTTTTTCCTACTCCAAGACCTTGTTGTAATTGCAAAATTTGTAAAGAAGCAAGAGAAAAGGGCATACCATACCATAGAACTGGTGCGAGTTTATTTAATTATGATGCCAAATTATTATTTGATTTGCCTGAAGAAATTAGAGAACAATTAAATAGAGAAAAAATTGACGAAGTCAAGAATGTAATAATTACACATTGGCATCCTGATCATACATTGGGTCTAAGAATTTTTGAACAATTGAACTTTAAATTAAAAGAAGCTATCGGAGAACCAATTAATGTTTTTATTTCTCAATTTCAATTAGATATGTTTAAAAAATTATCCTGTGGTGGTTTTTTAGATTTTTATGAGAATCAGAGAAAAATAATAAAATTACATATATTTAAAGAAAATGAAATATTAGAATTTGGTTCGATTAAAATTATTCCTAGATTAATTAAGCATACAAAAGGATTTTATTTTGAAGTAATTGAAAAAAATAAAATGTTTGTTTATGCACCTTGTGAATATCATGAATTTAAAGTTCATCAAGATACTAGGAATGTTGATATTTTTGTTGCACATCATTTGTTTTATGAGGATAAATCAATTGGAAATTCTGCTTTTGATTTTCCAAAAGAAGAAGATAGTTTTGAACAAATGTTAAAACACGCAAGGGAGATGGATGCTAAGAAAATATTGATAACTCATATTGAAGAAGGCATAGGTCTAAATCATGATGAGTTAAATAAGATTTGCAAAGAAAAATTCTCAAAAAATATTGACTTTGGTTATGATGGGATGATTATTGAACTTTAAAAAAACTGCCCTCTTTCTTTTTTAGGACTTCAAATTTATTGAGTTTAATATATGCTATGCGATAAACTTTATGTCTATTCTTTTTTTTACTTAATTTTTAGAATTAAATTAAAAGAAAAAAGCCTTCCCCGAGAGTTGAACTCGGGACCTCTGCATTTTTGGATAAAATCCAAACTTTAAAGCAAATTTGAAATACCAATGCAACGCTCTACCACTGAGCCAGGAAGGCAAACTCTTTTTTTGTGGGCTCGAACATCGTGAGACCCACTTAAGTGTCAACTGATTATTCAGTTGCCATCTCATCTAGGAAGGCAATTATTTCATTTAGCAACAGTTTCACTATTCTCTTCTTCTTCGCCGTCTTGTCCCTCGCACATTAGACAAACGTTTCCGACATTAAACACTTGATTCTCTTTACTTTTATCTCGATAGATTGTAATACCTTTACAACCTTCTTTATACGCTAGCATGAATGTTTTCCTTACATCTTCAACAGTTGCAGTTGATGTAAAGTTTACAGTTTTACTAACAGCATTATCAGTATATTTTTGAAACATTGCTTGCATTTTTACATGATATTCTGGAGAAACTTCATGAGCAGTTATAAAGATTTTTCTAATCTCCTCTGGAACTTCCTCTATATTATGAACTGTACCTTGTTTTGCTACTTTATCAATTAATTCTTTTGAATAAAATCCTTTTCTTCTTGCAATATCTTTAAAGAGACCATTAACAGAAATAAATACTTTATCCATAATGTTTCTTTCATAAGCAACAGCAAATAATGGTTCTATCGACGGGCTACATCCTGCAATTATAGAAATTGTTCCAGTTGGAGCAACAGTTGTTACAGTTGCATTTCTTACTCTGTCTTCTTTTTTACCTGTATCATACATACTTCCTAAAAAGTTTGGAAAAACTCCTCTTTCTTTAGCAAGTTCAACAGACATTTCTTGCCCTTTCTCACCAATAAACTTCATAACTGAACCTGCAACTTCTAAAGCTTCTTCGCTATTATAAGGTATGTTTAGTTTTATAAGCATATCAGCAAATCCCATAACACCTAATCCAATTTTTCTACTAGCTTTTGTTGCTACTTCAATCTCTTTTATTGCGTATGAATTAACATCAATAATATTATCAAGAAATTTAACAGATAACTTTACAACTTTCTCTAATAATTCATAATCTACTTTATTATCTGTAACAAATTTGGATAGATTAATACTTCCAAGGTTACATGATTCAAAAGGAAGTAGTGGAGTTTCGCCGCAAGGATTCGTACTTTCAAATTTTCCGATATGTGGAGTTGGGTTATATTTATTCATTCTATCAATAAAAACAACTCCTGGGTCAGCACACTTCCATGCAGTATCAGCAATAAGATTGAATATTTTTCTTGCATTTACTTTTCTAAAACTTCTTCTGTTTCTTACATTTCTTAAGTCAAAGTATTCATTTTTCTTAACAGCATCCATAAATTCGTCAGTTAAAGCAACAGAAATATTAAAATTACTTAATCTCCCGTCGATAGTTTTTGCCATGATAAATTCTTCTACATCAGGATGATCAACCCGAAGAATTGCCATATTTGCTCCTCTTCGTCTTCCACCTTGCTTAATTATATCTGTAGCTTTATCAAATACTTCCATAAATGATAATGGGCCAGAACTCATTCCACCTGTTAAGTTTAACCTTGCTCCTTCATGTCTTAAATTAGAAAAACTGAATCCTGTGCCGCCTCCAGTCTGATGAATAAGTGCAGCATCTTTTAGTGAATTAAAAATACTTTCTAGAGAATCTTCAATAGGTAAGACAAAACATGCAGATAATTGTCCTAATTTTGTGCCAGCATTCATAAGTGTTGGAGAATTTGGTAAAAAATATAGATTATCCATCATCCAAAAGAAATCGTCTTCTATTTTCTTAGCTTCATATCTTGTTGTATAATTTAGTTCAGGCTTTGCAACTACTTTAGCTACTCTTTTAAACATTTCTTCAGGAGTATCAGCTAATTTACCTGTCTCTGGATCTCTAAGGAGATACCTTTCTCTTAATACCTTTAAAGCATTTCTTGTGAGTGTTACCATTTATATAACCTTATTAATTGATTATTTTATATAATACTTTAAAATATTTTGTATTGTGTAGCCTTAAGAAAGTAATTTTTCCCTTGATCATACAAGGGAATCTATATTTCAATTTATTCTGAAATTATGATTGCATCAACTGGACAAATGTCAGCTGCTTCCTGAGCGCAACTTCCTTCTGTACTTTTAACTACAGCTTTTTGCTCGCCATCTACATCTTTCATTTCAAACATATCCGGACACTGCGCAGTACAAGCTCCACATCCAATGCACTTATCATTATCTACTTTGATTTCCATTAATAATCACCTTAAACCTAAAATTTTTAACTTTGTTTATAAATTTTTTGAAAATGTTATTAATATGCTCTAAATTACACTATATAAACAAAAGGAATTTGATTAACTCATCAAACCTGACCAAAAGAAGAGACACCACTTCTAAGTGACTACACTTTCGAAAGATTTAAATACTAACAAGTAATACTATTTCATTATATAAAACAAAAGGTGATGTAAAAATGATGATAAAACAACAGCCAGTTGCAAATATTGATGGGAACAAAGTTCATCCTGACTTAGATGGAGTTATTTTTCGATTATATCAGGCAAACCATCTTAATAAAGGCGAAGAGAATGAGATTTTTCTTAATTACGTTAATAATGTAAATGGTAGAGAACAAAGCTTTAAAATTATTAATGGAAAGATGTTAAATATTACAGGCTATCAATTTGAAAATCCATATTTTGGAAAAGAAAACGGACTTGAATTATTAAAAGCAGTATTAACAGAGGACTTAAAAGAAGCGTACGATAATTTTCAAAGAACATAATAATTTAATCTCTAATATTTTTAATCTTTTTTTTACAATGAGAGTATTCATAGCCAAAACTCTTTTTTTAATTTCTTTTGGTATTCAATAATAATTATAAAACAAAAGCAAATATTGTTTTTTCATAAAAATAACCCTATATATTGATTTTTATTAATAATTACATCCAATCTGAATTTTTAACTTTATTTATAAATTTTTTGAAAATCTTTATTAATACGCTCTTAATTACACTATAATATGGACAAACAAAGAGAATTTGATAAATGGATTAAGGATAAATTTATTGATAGATATAAAGAAATTTGTC
>CAYZMD010000120.1:0-4723 GCA_964479425.1 uncultured Methanosarcinales archaeon
CAGTATCATAATCGAATTCTCCATCTTGCACTGCGAAATTAGCAGGTATATCAGGAGCAGAATTAGTAACTTCGATAATTTCTAAATGTCTAACTTCAGTTGTATTGATATTATTGGAAGTATCAATTGCAATTGCTTGATAAGTATAATTTCCAGGATCTAAACTTATTTGGTTAGAATAAAATAACCATTTATCTGTATCGTATTTATTTAAGTTTGAATAATAGTTTTGTTTAACATCTTCTTCAGATAAGCTTTTATTCCAAATTCTAACTTCATCAATTGTACCATTAAAGTAATCAGTTGCGTCTGGGTCATAACTCCTACCTATCCAAACACTATCATTATTGGTTGGTAAGTTTCCTGAATAATCAGTGTTACTATTTGTAAGATTTCCATCAATATATAATCGCATTTCAGAACCATTGTATGTAGCAACCAGATGATGCCATTCTCCGTCATTAATATCATTAGATGAAATTATATTAGTTTTATTAATTAAGAACTCCCCTCCATTCATTGTACTTAATGAATAAGGAACCTCTTTTGATCCTTGTACTGTTTCTGCCGTTATTGTAACAAAACCAGGACCTGAATTTATTCCAGTTAAATTAGATTGACTAGTTCCATCATTATATGAGCCACCACCGCCTCCAGCACTATCAAAAGCATATTTGCCTCCGCCACCACCAGAATAACCTCCAGCTCCTGCTGATCCAGCAAAACAACCAGCCCCGCCTCCAAATCCACCATCAGCACCACCAGAATAAAGAAGCCCACCTACACCACCAGATTGGAATTTTCTAGGAATTGCTGCACCTAAACCAGTTTGTCCATCTTGATTCCATCCAGCACCGCCACCACCATAATTCGCTCGAGTACCTCCATTTCCACCAGTACCTCCAACCCCACCACCGCTTGCAGTTGTTTGATACATACCATCTCCAGCATCATTTCCGGCTTGTCCATGAACAGCAGAAACAATTGCATATCGTCCTGTTCCTCCACCACCACCAGCTATAATAATAGGTATTGCTGTTGAATAATCTGTACCATTAGCAACAAAAGAGCCACCGCCGCCACCACCACCTCTACCAGCAGTACTAGAATCATCACCTTCTTGTCCTACTAAAATTTGAAGAGTATCTCCTGCTGTTAAAGAAACGGTTCCTGTAATTTTTGCACCAAATCCTCCACCTTGATAAGTGGGGGCAGTATAATCTATACTATTGCCGCCTCGAGCACCACCTACTTCAATAATATAGGTTCCTGATTCTGGTACAATCCAATTTTGAATACCTGAACTAAGTCCAACATCCCCATCTAATGTTGTTCCAGAATATTCCGTATCGCAAGATCCTTGACTTGGACCAGAATATCCAGTTTGTCCACATGTTGTAAAATTATAAATTGTCCCCTGAGGATCTTTAGCGATAACATATCCTTCACTATTTGATTTAACCCAAGCCATAAGTGTAATTTCTCTTGTTATATTCAAACTTGTATCATTACCAACATCAATATAATCATCAACACCATCAAAAGTAAAAGCACCATTATACTTTCCACTAGAAGTTGATGTAGGATTATTATAAGCAATTCCATTATTTTCATATTTACTGACATCAACAACATAAGTGTTGTTCTCTTCTAATACAGAAACATTATCAAAATTCATCATTAAAACTAAATTATTATCATAGAATGAAAAGTTAGTACCATTCCAGTTCCACTTAAATTCATCCAAATCATCTGTATTTGTTATTGAAATGTTTATTTCTGCGCTTGTTCCGGCAGTTGTTGTTCCATTCGCAAATGTTGGCGATGTGAAATTTATTTCTGGTGCAGTTGTATCTAAAGTAATGCTATAATTCCCTTCAACACTCCAGTTATTATTTCCGGCAGTGTCATAGCCTAAACAGTTCCATTCAAATGTATCGTCGTAAAGTAAATTATAATTCCATTCTGTTGAATTTGATGTACCTGATAAGTTGGTTATATTGGCAAGTATATTCTCACCAGTTGAATTCCAGACATAAAGTGTTAGATTAGCAATACTTGTATCTGTGATATTACAACTAAATGTTTGCAATGCAGTTGAAGTTGTTGTTTCATTTGGTGGGATTATTAAGTGTATGGATGGAATATCTAAATTAATAGTATAATTAAAAATCTGTGAAGTATTATCATAGCCATCTCCGCAAGTTACCTTGATGGAATATATTCCACCTTCAGCTTTAACTGGCGAGTCATAAATAGTACCATTGGTTGAAGAAATATTAAACAAAGTGCTATTTGAATAATAGGTTATTATATCCCCTTCTAAATCGCTACAATTAATATTATATTCAAATTCCGATCCTACACTTGCAGTTTGTGATGTTAATGATTCATTGAATGTTGGAGCTGTGTTAGCAACTGTAAATGACCACATTTCAGTCTGATTCCAATTATCAAAAGTATCATTAGAATAATACATCCAGGAAATAACATCGTCACGGGCTGAAGTTATTGTTCTATTCTCAGATGCTGTATATGTTATTCCGCTAATATCAACCGAGAAATTCTGCCATGTCCCAGAATCATTCCAGCTGAATATGTAATAGTCCAACTGTAATCCATCCTGCCATGTTACGTTAAATTGTACAGTTTCATTATATCTTGGAGATGTATTATTGGTTCTGTTATTAGACCATGTAGGAGAAACAACATCATCAACCACAATAACATCAGAGTTATACGTCTGCGTTTCATAAATAGTATTAGTACAGTTTATAGTCCAATTCTTTATTCCGGCGTTTGTAAACGTTGTGTTATAATAATAAAGCCCAGCAGAACTATTATACCGCATTGCCTTCCACTCATCAGTATCATTAAACCAAATTTTACAAGACATAATGTATTCAGCAACACGAAGATCAAAAATAGAAATAAATATAATATTATTTAAACCATCATTATCAATATCTCCAATTACTGTAGCAGGGCTTGAACCTGCAAACGATCCAATAACTCCGCCTGTCGTATAATTCCATAATAAATCGCCTGTTCTGTTTAATACCCGTAAGATATAATCCATGCCTCCTGCTACAATTTCAATCTCGCCATTATTATCAAGATCCCCAACAGAGACAGAAAGAATAGGGTTTCCCGGTGTAGAGAAATCCCACAAATATGAGCTGGTAGTTCCAGTATAATTATCAACTGCCAATATATTATCAGATGTTCCTAAAACAAACTCATCAACATAACCATCATTATCTAAATCTGCTTTAATAAGTTCCACACTGTAAAGTGCAGGGACACTATATTGTGTAATTTCTTCACCTGTTTCATTATATACATAAATAGCATTAACTCCAGCTATAGCAGTATCATCTTCATAACCATCCTTATCAAAATCGCCTGTAATAACCGACAGAACATTTGTAATTTCTTTATAAAATACAGTGCCACCTGTTTCATTAAATACGAATAAATCACCAGTAGCAACAGCAACATCATCTTTAATTCCATCTCCATCTAAATCAACTAAATCAAGTTCATAAATATAACTCGAAGGATCTGGGTCTGTATTATTCCATAATCTATGCCATGTAACACCATCAGTCGTGTTATAAGCAAAAACAGCATGAGTTTCTGACCCACAGATAGAGGCTTGGCATTGTACTCCGAATACAATATCATCTTCCAAACCATCAGAATCAAGGTCACCTATTTCAACAACCCGAACAGAATCTCCTAAATCTGTGGTGTTCCAAATCAAACTGCCAGAACCATTGTAAACCCAAATAATCCCATCGCTATCAGCAATAACAATTTCATCTTTATAACCATCATTATCTAAGTCACCAACTACAATTCCATAAATGCCATTAGAAGCATTTGAATTATTCCATATTAAACCACCTGTTTCATTATAAGCATAAACATTTCCCTCAGAGTCACCAACAACAATTTCATCCTTCTTACCATCCTCATCAACATCAAATAATGCAACAGAATATAAAAGTTCAGAAGCATGATATTCCCACAAGAAATCATAATTATTTGGAAATATTGGATTGTTATTATCGGTTCTTGTATAATTTGCCCAGAACATTGTTTCTGTATTAGTATAAACAGTCTCTTCAGAATATCCAGGTCCTGCTTTATCTTCATCATCGTTTTCCTGATCATAAGCATCAAGCTCTGTTAAATGAGTTACATTAAAACCTTGAGAATATTCATTATTATTTTCATTAATTTCAAAAATATTATTATTCGGATCAACATTTATCTTAATAGTATGTCCTACTCCATCTCCAATAGATGGGGTATAGGTGCAAATTGAACTATTAGTTATACCACTTAATAATGAGCTGATAATATATGAATCAAAACTTACATTGTCAAAATAGCATGAAACATTAATATCATAAGCGTTTCCAGTTCCATTGTTTTGAATAGTAACATTGACTATCAAACTTTCATTGGCATAAATATTTTGTATCCCCGTTACACTTGTTAGATTCATATCAGGTGTTGGGCTGATAGTTATATTAGATGATAAAACTTGAGTTTCATAACCTCCTTTGGAGCAGGAAACATTCCAATCATAATCAGCACTATCAGAAAAGCTTCTGTTATTCTGCCATAAATTAACAGTATCATTCCAATTCATATCGGTCCAGACTTGAGTATCATTAAACCAAATCTGGCACTGGACATCCTGAGTTACATA
>CAYZMD010000121.1:0-4685 GCA_964479425.1 uncultured Methanosarcinales archaeon
AGGCAAATTTGGAATGTAGTTTAATAGATCAAGCATGCTGTAATACTATCTCAGACGGTGAGTGTTCTGAAGAATATTGTCAACATTCAGATCCAGATTGTTTTTTTGGTCCAACTTGCAGTCTTGGAGATGGTTGTGTTGAAGGTTGTGATACTTTTGATACTGATTGTTGTATTGATGGAGATAAGAAGTGTTATGAAGCTTGTGCATTAGATGTAGATACTGATTGTTTATATAGTGAATGTGGTAATGGTGAAATTGAGCCACCTCGCGAACAATGTGATGATGGCGACACTGATGAATTTAATGGATGTAATACAAGTTGTCAGTTTGGATTAACCTACGGTCAATGTAAAGATGGTGAGGAACGTTGTCTTGATGACAATTCTTGTTCAGAAAATTGTTTTGTTGCAGATACTGAACCTGCTGGTTGTAATCATAATGGTACTTGTGATGTAGGTGAAGGTTGTTCTTGTGATGATTGTGATAATACTAAAGATTCATGCGAAGGTAATTTATTATGTAGTATATTTGATACAAAATGCTGTAATTCTACTTTAGATAATTATTGTGAAAAAGAATGTTCTTATATAGATCCTGATTGCGGTCCAGCAATTTGTGGTAATGGCATTGAAGAGAAAGGGGAGCAATGTGACGATAACAATACTATTAATCTTGATGGATGTAATTCGTCGTGTGTAGTTGAACTAGTCAATAGTCCATGTCCAGAAACGACTACTCTTTGTTCAAATGGTCAATGTTCAATAAAGTGTACTTCTGCAGGAACTGAACCTGCTGACTGTAATCATAATGGTACTTGCGATGTAGGTGAAGGTTGTACTTGTGATGATTGCAATGGAGAAAAGGATACTTGCGAGGCAAATTTGGAATGTAGTTTAATAGATCAAGCATGCTGTAATACTATCTCAGATAATCACTGTAATCCATATTGTGAATTTTCAGATCCTGATTGTTTTTCCGTATCAACTTGTGGTTCTGGAGATGGTTGTGTTGAATATTGTGATACTTTTGATACTGATTGTTGTATTGATGGAGATAATAAGTGTTATGAAGCTTGTTCATTAGCTATAGATACTGATTGTGTTTCTGCAGAAGGTTCTAGTCCTGATACTTACCTAGTAAATTGTCAAGACGGATGGGATAATGATTTTGATGGGGATGTTGATTGTATGGATACAACAGCATGTTGGCAAAAAGGCGCATTATCAACAACAAATCCTTGTCCTAAATATGAAAATAATAATTTATCATGGTGTTTTGATGGTGAGAATAATGATTATGATCGTGGTACAAATTTAGTTGTTGGTAATAGTACAACGATCCTTACAGGTGTAGATAAATCTTGGAAGGATTGTAGTGATTATGATTGTAAAGATGTAAGTGATCCAGACTCTACTAAACAATGTCCAATTAGAGAAACAATAAATATTGATGGAGATGAATCTCCAATTCAATGTTTTGATAATAAAGATAATGATTTAGATAATAGTGCACAGAATTTTATTGTTCCTGGACCCAAGATATCTTATAATGCTGATGATAAGACTGTAATAACTACAAATATTGATTGTGGGGATATTGATTGTAATAATACCAAGAATCCATACGACAATTCGGTATGTGAATATGGGCATGAAACTAGTTGTGAAGATAATTTTGATAATGATGGAGATGGAAAAGTCGATGAAGATGATACTGATTGTACTACTGAAAGTTGTTATCCAAGCCCAATAAATGAAGCTATAACTTTGGATAGTTGCGCAAACAATAGAAATGATGATGTATCAAAAGATAATTTGATTGATGAAGATGATCCAGATTGTTTAGGTAGAATTTGTGCTCCTCATTCATTAGTTGACAGCCAATATAATTGTGTATCAAGAATTGATGAAGATTGTAATAATGGAAGGGATGACGATGGTGATGGAGATAAAGATTGTTTAGATAGTGATTGTTTTGATGAAAGTCATTGTGGAACATATGGAAAAACTGGCGTAAGTTTACCTGGAACTATTATCAGCAAAACTGATTCAAGCTTGAAGAAAAGTGTTAATATTGGTGCAGGTAAAATATTTTATTATACACATATTAGTAAAAATGGAAATTATAAATTTTCTTTTTCAGGAGAGACTAATGAAGGTATTAATTTTTGGTTAGGAGGACAGCCATCAAATGATGACCATTTAAACATTAAGCAACTTCTTGGAAAAACAGACATCTCTATAAATGATTTAGTAAGCAAGGATTTAAGTAATTTAAATATCAAGGGTAACGATAATGGTTATGCATTTACAAATAAAGTAGGAGAAGGATTAGTAACACTATCAGAAGAAACAGATTATATTGTAGTAAAAGCAAATGGTCAGGTTGGAACGCATGAAATAACTTTAGGCGCAAACTTTGGATATGATGACAAATATGAAGATTTAATAATATCAGTCATGGAAACTGTAAAACCTGTATATGAACAAACCATAATTCATCAAAACCCTAATGGCTTTTTAGCAACAGTTCTTGCTAACGATGTTGGAACTAATGTTTATTTTTGTGACTTTACTTTATATAGAAGATCTGAAGCACAAGACGTTGTAGTTCTAATAGACTCAGGTGATGAATTTTCAACAAAATGTGTTTTAGATTTTGATGGTAAGTTAGAATATGGAAATTATTATTTAGAAGTTGATATCTATGACGGTGCTGGGAATATTTTAACAAAATCAGGTAAGACGACTAATGATAACGATCTTAATTTTATAATAGAAGGTCCTAAAAGGGAATCAATAGGTGGAGACTATAAAGGTAGAAAATATTTCAAAAATGATAGTTTATTGAATTACGAAATTAATTTTAAGACAGACACCGAATTTCAATCAGATCCAGAAGGTTGTGAAGTTAATATTTATGATGTAAAAGGAGACATAGTAAAAACAAAAAAATTCCCAAATATTTTCCCGAATATATATGTTAATAACAAAATTAAATGTTCGCAAGAAATATCGTTAATAGGGCTTGAAGATTCTTATTATTCATTTACGGTAAAAACAATAGATGCTACTGATAAAACAATAATAACAGACAAAATGCCTTTCTGGATATGTAACTGGCAAGAAAATCCTAATATGCTTGGAACCTTTAGATGTAGAGATAGTTGTAGCCAAAATCCAATAAATATATCTATTGATACTCCTAAAGATGGAGATGTTTTTAAGTATCCTCTTATTGATATAAATGGTAATGCTGAACAAAATTCTCAATTAGAGTTATTTGTAAATGATGATTTTAGAGCGCAATTACAATTAGAAACAAATGTTGAACAAACATTTAATTTTTCAGCATTGGCGTTATCGGCAGGAAATAATACAATCAAAATTTTTGCAAAGAAGAAAGGAAATACTGGGAGTGATTCTGTTAAGGTTTATTATAATGCAACAGGACCAATTGTCAATATTGATATTTCTGTTCAAGGATTACCTGCAAATGTTTCTATAATAAATATAGACTTTTCAATTACGGACACGGATAAAGACGGATTGCCTGATAAATGGGAAGAAACAAAAGGATTAAACCCAGAAAACGACGAGGATGCAGAAAGCCAATACAATTCGTCTCTTAAGTGGTTAGAATATTATAAGAAAACAGATGAGTTTAATTTAGATGATACAATAATTAAGTTAACAAAACAAGACGGAAATAATTTTGTTGACACTTCATACAATAAAGTAATAGATTATGAAAAGAATAGAATTATTTTAACATTCCCAGGCGCATTAATATTAGGTACTGGAAAATATCATTTAATTGTTATGTCAGTTGATCAAGAAAATGAGACAGGAGATACTGCTTATGAAATAATTAGGTATGACCCTGACGCTCCTTGGACTATATTTGATTTTGTGCCAGATAAGAGTGCTCAACCTCAAATTACGTTTAGTGGACAAATAATTAACAATTCTAAGTTGTTAGAAGCAGAATTTGTAGTTATTCCTCGAGAAGGAGATATTCCATTGAGAAGAACAAATATAATTGATACACTTGGTCCTAATGCTACTTTTAGTATACCTCATCCAGTTTGGCCAGGATACAATAGCTATTATATTAGAGCTACCGCTGTTGGTATTGATAATGAAATTCATGAAGGCCAGAATGGAGGCGTAATAATTATAGATTTAGAATTTGAAGGAGTAGATGGAGAAAAAACTAAGCTGATTGCAAAAAAAGAACAATCGTCAATGGTTAATGTTTATGAACAAAGATATGGAGGAAGTGGATTTAGTAATAAAGGAATTGATTTAGGTGCTGAATCATCTTTAAATTGCGGAAATAATATAAACTGTTTTTCAAACGCAGCTAAAACATGTAAACGATCAAAAGTAACTTTTCATAGTATAGAAAATGATAATGGCGTGCTTATTAGACAAACAAAGCTTTTGAAAATAATTGATGAATCAGAATCACAATGTAGATATACTGAAAAGATATCGAATGCTTGGGCTGAATATAATGAATCTCTAAAAATTGATATTTCTCTTTCAGATGGAATTGATGTGCTATTATCTAAAGAAATGGAAAGAAATGAAACCGAAAGTGATAAAAATGGGGGGAGGAGAGAATGTTTAAGAAGCAAACCAGAATTAAGTAAAATGTTATTAAGATGGGAAGCAGGT
>CAYZMD010000122.1:0-4662 GCA_964479425.1 uncultured Methanosarcinales archaeon
TCTGTTTGTGATGGTTCTAGTCAGGATTGTGATTGGAGTGGTTTAACTTGTGATGATTCTGCAACTTGTGATAGTGCTTGTTCTTCTTGTCTTAATGAATCTGTTTGTGATGGTTCTATAATGGGTTGTTCTTGGAATGGTTCTACTTGTGATGTCTCTGCACCACCTGCTGGTGTTTGTGATAATACTTGTATAGATTGTTTGACTGAACTTGAGTGTGATGGACTCCCTGGTGAATGCGCCTGGAATGTAACGTGTGTGGTGTTTGATTCAACTGTTTATAACGTGACTGGAGTATCTGATATAGGTGTTCATATTCTTGTTGATTCTACAAATACGGAAATGGATAATGGATCAACTACAACTGCTAGTAATGTTTTTTATATTCAAGATACTTTGAAGGCTCCTATTGTCAAATTTGCAGCTAATGATACTAATATTGATTTAGTGGGAATTACTGTTGGTAGTGTTCCAGGTATTTCATTTATTGGTAATTTGAACACTTCAACTGGAATTACAAATGTAACATTGTATGCATTGTATACGACATCAGAACCAACTAATGATGTTTTTGTTTGTAAGGATGTTTCTAGTATATATGTAACTTCTATGAGTTGTGATAGACTCGGAGGAACTTTATACACTTGGGATACTGCAACTGAAGATGGCGTTACAAAAGGAGGAATTACTTTTAGTTTAGATTCTCCTAATCAAAGATATGTATTTGAAAATATTACAGGAACTTCTGGTGGAGAGTCAGGAGGTCCATATACAGATTCAACTTTAACTTGTAATATTATAAATTGGAATGATATAGACGAAGGAAATGATAATACTACAACTTCTAATAGTACTTATACATGGTATATTAATGATGAAAATTTAAGTAGTTATACACCAATTGGAGGAGAGACTACTATTAATTTAACTGGAGATAATTTTGACGCTTTGGATTGTATCATTTGTCAAATTGACGCTATTGATGTGCACGGTTTTACTAATTTAAGTTTAAATGCTACTGAAGTATGTATTGCAAATAAAGGAGCAGATAGACCAAATAATTTTAGTGTAAAAGACGGAGTCAGTAGTTGGGATAATGTAACTATAGATACTCACGATAAAGCTTCTGATCTTATGTGGAATACTGATGATGAGGATGGAGATAGTATAACAACTTATGTCTGTGTTGCTGATTCAATTGATAATAGAAATGATTCTGTTTGTCTTTATTCAACAGAAACAAGTTCAAATGTTTTTACTGTCTCTGATATAACTGGTCTTGATTATAATGGAAGTAGTGTAACATATTATGTTAGATTAACTCCAAACGATGGAACAATTAATGGAACTTGGCTTGATGCTGATTTTGATTTAATTAATAGTGATCCAAATACGCCAAGTGGATTTGACACTTTAACAACTCATAATCAAACACCAACTGTTAGTTGGAGTGGAACAGACCCCGACGATGGTAGTGATGACCACTGGCCTGCTGATACCTTAACACATCATATTATAATTGAAGATACTATTAATGGTACTTATTATTCAACTAGTGATAGTGCAGACAATGATAGCTACGCTTCAGATTTAATTCCTTGGGGCACTCCAGCAACTGTTTATGCTGATAGAAGTTTAACTGTTTATATTTGGACTGATGATGGATTTGATGGTGTAAGCGCAAACTATACTCCCACATTTACTTTGAGAGACGTATTGCCAACAGTTACTGATGTCAGTTTGACTGATACAGGATCTTATTCAAGTTGTACTTCAAGCAGTTGTGCATTAACTCCTTTGACTGGAACTACAACAACATTGGCAGTTAAAGCAATAGCAACAGATGATGATGCTGATTGTAATGAAACAGATGTTTCAACAGCGACATTATATTTGTGTATAAATACAACTTTATGTAATTCAACTATTGCTGATTGGAATTATAATGTTGATGTCATAACAAGAAGTAGTACTACTTGCACTTATGAATTCAGTGTGAATAAAACAACAGGTACTCCAGAATTCTGGCAATTACCTGACGATTATAAATTTCATATTACTATAACAAGTCAAGCTGGCGCAAGAACATCTGATCCAAATGCTGATGGTACTTGGACATACAATACTTTATCAGCTATTGATTATCCAGACACAGTTTATTTTGGTGATGGTAATTTAGATATTGGAGAGTGGACTAATGGTACTGAATTAGCGACAATGACAAATTATGGAAATAATATTTTAACTTTGAATTGGTCAGTAACTGATCCAACTAACGGCGATGATACTTGGGTTTTGAATGGAACTGACTTATTACTCGACGATGATGTAGCATATGCAGAAGATGATACGTTAGGTGTTGGAATTACTGCAGCAGCATTAAATAGCACTGACAATGAATTTAAGCCTGGAACTGGTCTTGAAATTTGTACATCAGATTCTTGTACTGCATCTTCATTAAACGAAACTATGGATACTTATTACCACGCTTATTTCCCTGAAGGACTAAGCGCTGGAGAATATAATACAACAATCACAATTACTTTAGGTGATAATTCGTGAATAGAAAAATAATTTTGTTTGGATTAGTACTTGTGCTTTTAAGTAGTTTTATCTTTGCTGATAATTTAATATCAACTTTTAATATTTTAAACGTTGCGCCACCAACACCATTTGATTGGGACCCGTTAACTACACATAATGTAACGCAAGCTTTTACTTGGAATGAAAGCGTTGATATTAATGGACAAGATATTAATTCCTTTTTATGTATTGCTGATACTAGTATTAATCGAGATAATGAAGTTTGTAATGTTGTTGATAATTATACTAATGCTCCTAGTTATACTTTTTCTGGTAGTGAAGAAAATTTTGTTTATAATGCGGATGGAAATGTTCAAACTTATTATGTAAAAATAACTCCATTTGATGATACTATTAATGGAACTGCTAATTCCTCGATAGAATTTAATTTAACAGATTATGCTCCAATCATTACAACTATTAATAGTAGCTCTTGGATTGATACTGACAGCGTTCTTGATATTGTTAAAAATATTGGCGAGAATGTAACTTTTAATATGTCAGACTGGACTGATGATGATTCTGACGATGTTAGTTTAAGAGTTTGTTTTGCAGATTCAATTGGTAGTGATGGTAATTGTACTGGAGAAACTATTTGTTTAGCTGATTTTTCTAGTGATGCTCAAATTAAATGTGAACATAACTTGAGCAATAGTGATCAACCAACTAACTCCAATACTGCGTATGTTTTTAATTGCGATTGCCCAACAGGTTATCAGCAGTGCCCTGCAAGATGCGGCAATTCAACTGAAGTAACATATTACGCAAATCACGCGCCGACAATGGACGCGCCTGAGATTACTTGGACGAACTAAAAAATATATTTTTTTGTTTTTGAAAATTAATTAAGTATATAGGTATTTTTTTATTTAATTATTTGTTATGTTTTATTGTTATTAAGATATACTATATAACCAAAACAAAGATTAATTCTTTTATTGTTATATTATATAACCTTTGTAGACTTCTTAACATAATATTTATAAATAACCAGAGAGGATAATGTAGTATGCTTGTTTATAAGAAAAAACCTAATAGCGAAGCGCAAATAAAAAAAATTTTACATCCTATAGTCAGGAAGTGGTTTTTTAAAAAATTCAAAAAGTTTAGTTTACCACAGCTTTTTGGTGTAATGGAAATTCATAATAGGCAGAATATTCTAGTTAGTGCGCCAACCGGTGCAACAAAAACATTGACGGGATTCTTATCTATAATTAATGAACTCGTTGACAGTGCAGATAAAGGAATTTTAGAGAACAAAATATATTGTGTTTATATTTCTCCTCTTAAGGCTTTGAATAATGATATTGAGAAAAATTTGTTAGGTCCACTAAAAGAGATTGAAGAATTATATGGAAAGGAATTAGGTATAAGAGTTGGTGTTCGAACTGGAGATACAACTGCTAAAGAAAAAGCTAATATGTTAAAACATCCTCCTCATATATTGATTACAACTCCTGAATCTTTAGCTATAATGCTTACTTCTCCTAAATTTTCTAATCATCTAAAAGATGTCTCTTGGAGTATTATTGATGAAATTCATGCGTTAGCAGATAATAAAAGAGGTGTGCATTTAAGCTTGAGTATAGAAAGATTAGGTCAATTAGCGTCTCATATGACTAGAATAGGTCTTAGCGCAACTGTTGCGCCTTTAGATGAAATTGCTAAATTTCTTGTAGGCTATGAAAATGATATTTTATGTCCTTGTAGGATTGTAGATGTTCAATTTATTAAGGAATTAGATTTGAAAGTTATTTCGCCAACTGAAGATTTAATCAATACTCCGCATGAAGTTATGCATTATAAAATGTATAAATTGATTAATGATTTAGTTCAAAAACATAAGACAACACTTATTTTCACTAATACGCGAGCTGCTACAGAAAGAGTAGTTGATAATTTAAAACATAAATTTCCAAAAAATTATAACAATCTTAATATTGCTGCGCATCATGGTTCTTTGAGTAAAGAACATAGAAAAGAAACAGAACAATCATTAAAAGATGGAAAGTTAAAAACGGTTGTTTGCAGTACTTCTCTTGAATTAGGTATTGATATTGGTTATATTGACCTTGTATT
>CAYZMD010000123.1:0-4542 GCA_964479425.1 uncultured Methanosarcinales archaeon
AAGATAATATTGTGTATTGATTCTATCAGTTTTTAAATCAGATAAAAATTGAATATCAACTTCATTAAATTCAAATAATTTCATTAATTCAATAGTGCAATCATGTATTTCACATTTAATTCCACATTTCATTAAAATTGAATATAATGCATTATAGCAAGCATAATAACCAGTAATTAATTTCCACTTGCCTTTTGTAACAAACATGTTTTCTAGTGTTTCATCTGCTTCTTTAATGTATGATTCGCTTAAATGAGGTTTTTTATCTATTAGTTGTAATCCTTTTTTTTGTTGAATGCACCATTTAATTTTATCGGAGTTCATTTCTGTGCCTCCAAAAATAGTTTTACAAGCTTTGAAGCATCTCCAAAAAAGGTATGATTATGCATTATTTCAATAGCAAGTGGTTTTTTTTCGTTAAGTGATTTCTTTAAGTCAGCATAAGAAATATAATGTTCATTAATTTCAATGGTTTGTTTCTTTTTAATTTTCTTAATGCTTTGTTTATCAGATTCTCCTACAATTACTATATCTAAATCAGAATTCTTTTTGTTGCTTTTTGATGAATAAGAACCAAAAACAATCAAACTTTCACAAAAACTAGAAATTTCGTTAATTAGGGGTGCAATGTTTTTGTTGTCTAATAAAAAAGATAAAGATTTGTGATTTTCAATAATATTAAAAATAATTTTAGTTTTTTCTTTAGTTAAATCTAAGTAAAATGATTTATTTTTTCCGTCTTTAATGTAAGATAATAGATTAAGCTCTACAAGCTTATTAAGATACCGAGAAACAGTTTGTTGTGGGGTTTTCGCAAGTTTAGATAATTTGCTTCCTGTTATTTTTATATTATAATTTTTAGAGAAGGGAATCAGTATATTAACCCATTTTTGGGTAATGTTACTCATTTTTACACCCTTGGAAACTAATAAGAACTAGTAAAATTATACTAAATGTCAGTACACCCCTCTTCGTATTCACATAATCATCTCTTTTGAAATAACGACTACAAAATCAGAGAATAAATAGACTTCTAAAAGTAAATCAAGTCCCCTCTTTTGATCTCGCTTTTATTTGATTGTTAACGCTTAAGACACACCCCATGTCAAACGTAAACAATGTTGCTCAAACTAACTTGTTATTATCTGATATATAAAGGTTGTGATTTATATTAATATTAATTAAATACCTTAATCCAAATATAACATATCAAAATATTTTTTCTTAATAAAGAACTTTGATTTCAATTTTGTCATAAATTCTTCTAAGTCAATTAATATCCAATCATCTCCTTGTTGTTTCAATTTAACCGCAGTATTAACAATAAAGTCCCAATCAACGTCATCATTCTCTAAAATCTTTAATACATCAGCAAAATCTTTCTCACGATTTGTTAATGCTTTCAGTAAAACAATAACCTCTTTTCTTACAACATTAAGGTAGAAAGTTCCTTTATTCCCTACAAAATCCTCTCTTGAAAAAAAATCTTTTTTTAAATCTTCAATAAATTTTGTTCTAAAAATACATCCATAAAAGAGATCAAATCGTTCATCACCTTTTGTATACATTACAGGCTTGTTCTCTCTGTTTTTTGGATATAATCCCATTGGATTAGTTCGTTTATATCCTAATTTTAATAAAATTCTAATAAACTCATCGTAATCTTCTTTTTTATCAAATAAAAGGTCTATATCTTTTGTCGTATCTTTATATCCATAAAACATCATAGCAGTGTCACCAAACGCAAAACAACGTGTGTCTTGCTTGAGATAATTGCTTATTAATTTTAATAAGGATATCTGATCATCTTGTATTATCATTTCAATTCCTCCATCTCTTTTATTGAAAAAGGTATTGCGACATTGTATTTTTTCTGAAGTTCTATAAAATTTGAACTTTTAATGTCTGGTACAATATACTTTAATTTTTTTGCCTTAATTAAAAATAATTTTTCATATCTTTTTGGAATATGACTTAATAATAAATAATTCTTTATCAGATCCCTTAAAATTCCTATTTCTTCAACAATATCGTTTTTTTTGGCAAGTTGATATAATAATTTCCAATCTTTTATTTTTTGAAACAGATACAATGAAGAAAAAATTATTCTAAAAGATTTAGTCATTAAAGCATCAACTAATGCATTTTCAATCTTATACTCTCCAAAAACATTATGAATAAAAGAAGGGTTTATTTTAATTTTACTGTATTTATTGATTATTCCAAACATGCCATTTTGTTTGGGAATCTTTTTATTTGATATTTTATATATTCTTTTTTTTCCAGATGCAGTAAGATAACCTTCTTTTTTTAATTTTGAAACTAAATTAAATGCCGTTTGTTTTTTTATATTTAATATTTGCATAATTGTTTCTATTGTTTGCAATCCTTTTATTCTATTTATATCAATCATAAGTAGTAATATCTAACAATACTATATAAACTTTGTCTTTTTCTCGGTAATTATCATCTAACTATTTTCATACCGCCAGCAGGAAGCATTCTAATAATTTCATCATTATCCGGATAGCTAAATAATTTTTTTACTTTCTTTGCAATATCTGAAGATTTATCTCTTCCTTGAATAATTTTTATATTTTTTTCAGAATTTTTTCTAATAGCACTTAAAGGACCAGAAAGTATTACATTATCTTTAATTCCTATTCCAATTTCTAATTTAGCATGCATAATATTTTTTTTGCCTCTAATCATAAAAGCGCCTTTAGCCATATATTCTCCAGCTTCTGCTTCTTTTGAAACTTGCTCAGGAGTAACCCAAAATACATCCGCACTAGAAATCCCTAATTTCCATGCACGACTAAAACTAGCTGTAGCTTCTGCTACTTCATCTAATGCTTTTTCAGAAACCTTTTTACCTTCTGTTTTTATAACAAAAAATGGACTTCCAGCCATTTCAGTATGAAACACAATATCTTCTTTATCTGTGTGTTTTTTTATGACAATTTCATTGGTTGTTGCGTCTCTTCCACCAATAACAAGCATCTTTTCAGAAGTATAAAACCATCTAAACTTTTCATACCATTCTTTTTTTCTTTTTTCAAGAACAATTTCTTTCGCCTTTTTTTTAGCTTCCTTCTTTTTAAGCTGTTCTAGTTTTTTTATAGATTTGTTTAAAGCTTCAATTGCTCCTTCTATTTTTTTCTTAGATTTTTTTGCTTTGTCAAAATAAATCCCAGCATTCTCTTCTACAGATTTATTCAAGTCAATTAAAATCTTCATAATAAGAAAAAAGAATAAGATAGTATAAAAGTGTTTTTATTCCTAGTTGAATTTAAGACCCCAAAGCCTAGCTCCAGTGGATAATTCATTATTATTTAGCTTCTAATCTATATACTTTTACAGAATATTTTGCCTTGCTATAATAAACATCAGAAGAACCATATCCTGATCTGAAAGAAACTACAACTTCGAAAGGTTTGTCTGCGGTATAAATTTCATCAAACGTACTTACAGACCCTCTATGTAGACCTTCTGTATCATCTTCAGGATGAAGGTTTATAATTATATCTGCGTCAGATAAAATAACCACCCTATATTTTCCTATTTTAATTTGTTCTGACCTATATGTATCGCTGCCAAATAATTCGCCGCTATGCGATAATATTGAAATTTGATTATATTTTGATAACTCTAGTTTATGTGTAACTAATTTAACACCATAAAATCCCAATAATACTAAAACAATTAATATCCCAAATATTTGTCCTATTTTGATTTTAACACCTTCCTATTTCGGCTGATTCTTTTTTTTGATTTTATTTTTTTAGAGTTATTTGTTAGAAAATCAGTTTCTAACTTAATAAGCTTATTAACAAATTCCATTGACCATCCTTTCTCTATTAATTTATCTTGCAGATCAAACACTCTAAAGCCTCTTGCTAAATCTCTTTTTAAAACAAGTTTTATTTGTTTAAAATTAATATTAGTAATTAACTTCTTTACATTTTTATATTTTAACTCATCTAAATATATAGAAGCATAAATATTATCAATAATGCCCTTAGGAATGTTTTGTAATAATAATTCTCTCAAAAGTTTTTTCTTTGAAGATTTACTTTTTTTAACATAATCAACTAATTCATCAAATTTCTCAGGAGAATAACCATCAAATATAGTAGGTGTTTTTATTTTATTAACAAGTTTGCTAGTCCTTAATACCAATGTTTTTTGTTTCTTTAAGTCGTTATTTTTTAATAATTTAGTTGCATTTCTCATACTTTGCTCTAGTTTAACTTCAGAATTTGTTGTAAATTTATTAAGTAGTCCCACTAAAATCATCTCCTCTTTTGTATATACTGAACCGCAAATGAAATTTATAACTTTTGCGGTTGGTACACTTAAAAATTATAAATTTTTGGTGTCCCAGAAGCTATAGCTTCTAAGGATATATTAGCCCGTAAAATAGTTATAAATTTTACTCACGGACCAATATATTTTATACATATTCTATATTTAAATGTTACGATTCGACTGTGGGACAAAAGTCTTAAACTCCCACCCAAAATAGATTGTGCCATGTAA
>CAYZMD010000124.1:0-4530 GCA_964479425.1 uncultured Methanosarcinales archaeon
TTTAATATCTATTTCTTGCTCTTGGAATGTTTTAGTCTCTCCATGGTCTTTACAAATAGGTGTTTCTATTGCTCCACACACATTACAAAAATATAATTGTTGAGTCTCTTTATTACAAACTTCACACATACTATAAATTGTATTTTTATTACAATTATTACATTTATACAAAGGAAAATCATTTTTTATTTTACCGGCATCTAAAGCAGATTGAAAACATCTTAATCTTCCTCCTTCTTCTCCGACAGGAAATAATGAATGAGGACTTCCTTGCATTTTTCTCATTTTTGCTTTTTCAGGTCTTCCCATTCTTGCGCCAATATAAGTTCCTGACTTATCTCTTATTTTTACTTCAGCTATAGAATTTATTTTTCCAAGCACACAATTTGCTTCCTTAAATTTTGAAAAATCTTTTGCCTCGGAATAAAAACCTAAAGTTGCTGCTAATGCTTTTGCATCCTCTTTTTCTATCACAACAAATTCCTTATTGACTAGTATATGTGGTAATCCAATTAGTTCTAAAATCCTTTTTTCAGGTTTCATTGGTAAAATAATCTTAATTATTTCATCCTCATTTTTTTGTACGTTTGCTTTATCTAGCCAAGATATAACTGAGTCAAATTGTTTTAAAGAAATATCCTTCCAATGATATGTATAATATGGATGTAAAGGAATGTTTAATTTTTTACTTAGTTTAATTGCATGTTGTGCAGAAATTTTTGTAGTCATTGGATTTTTAATTAGTTCATTTAAAATTTCAGTGTCTATTTTTGTTAAGTCATATAGTTTGTCTATATCTAAAGCACCAAACATCCCTACTGTGCTTTTTTCTAACTCTTGTATCCACCACTCTTCACAATATCCTGCGGGAACTAAAGAATGTGCTCTATCAAAAAAATCACCATAATTAATCAATACATCGCCAATAAATAATACTTCTTCTAATTCTTTTTTATAAATTTTAGCTTGCGATTCAGTCTCTACTCTAACTACATTTCCGTTTGTTAACTTTATTATTGGTCCTTCTATTCTATCACAAGTTGTAAATGTTGTTCCCTTTCCAGGTCTTTCAACCTTTACTTGCGTTCCTGTTGCAATATAGTCATTTAACATATGCATTGAACAAGGGTTAATGCTTTGGGCACTATATCCTGAATATCTACTCCTTCCATACCTTAATCTAAATGATCCTTTTTCTAAAGGATGACCAAGGACTGGTCTTCCTGCAACCATATCTTTAATAAAAGTATAGTCAGGAGATATTTTTTCTTTTTTATCTTTATTTTCTTTTCCACCTTTAGCGTGCGCTTTCTTCTTTATTTTTATAAATTCTTCAAGAAAATTCCATTCACTTAAATCAAAATCTTTACCCCATTTACTCAATTGCTTCCATAATTTTTCTGCCTTTAATGGGATACAAGAAGAATGCATAAGACAAAATCCTCCTCTTAATCTATTTGTTGGTACTCTTTCTAAATCTTTATAATTTGAAACATCATTTTTTTCTGTTGGGTCTCCACTAATTTCAATAGGACAATTTCTTGTTAAAAATTCGCTTTCCTCTTGGCTTGGGAAATATTGTAAATTTGTAATACGCTCATGGTAGTCTGTGATTTCTGTAAAAGTACGTTTTATCTCTCTATCGTCAGGATCATAAACATCATAACCCATTTTTTTTCTTATATAATCTGCAATAATCACACTTAAAGATGCTGCTGTTCCTCCTGCATTTCTTATAGGACCTGAAAAATTCATAGAAAAATATTCCTTTCCATCTCTTCTTTTCTTTATATTAAGTTTAACAAACCCCTCAAGTGGACTAGATACAACACCAACAGTGCCGTAAGCAAATCCTATTCTTATCCCAACTTCCATTGCTTCATTTTTATCTTTAAATTTACAAAATTTTTCTTGTGCAACTTCATATGCAATTTCTAAAGCAACTCTCCAATCTAAAGTTCCGTATTTTTCTTCTAATTCCATAATACGTTTTACAGCACCACTTTCTTTTATTTGAGGTGCAACAACAGAAATTATTCCAATAACTCTTTCTGCCATATTTTTTGCTAAAGTTATCTCTACAATTTTTTCTTTTTCATATCCTTTAGCTCTGGCTTTTTTTGCTATCAAAAATGTTTTTTGTACATCTTTCTCTATTTTTTCAAAATACTTCTGCATTTTTTCTGATGCAACTACCATTATTGAAACCTCAAAATTTTAATTTGTCTTGTTTGCAAATTCATTATTGGAACTCTTGCCGGTTCAGGTTCATGCCCCATTTTTTCATCAAAACTAGTTTTGCTTTGCCAACAACTTCCACAAATTAAACTTACATTTCTATAACTACTTACAACTGATTTATGGATATGTCCAGTAACAAAAAAATCTGGAACTTTTGAAATAACTAAAGGATCATGATCTGTTTCAGGTAGATATGGTGTAGAAGAGTGACTAGGCGCTAAATGTCTTCTCTGTAATAAAAACTTCATAATCAACTCTCCTTTATCATACCCTCCTTGGTTTCTTATGCTATCTACATTAGAAACATAATAATCAAAACTTGCTCCATGATACATCATCACATCAAATCCACTAAAATTTTCATCAGCATGAATATTAACATGGGCAGGATTACTTACAAAAGTTGCATTTGGTAAATCTAAAATTGGTTTAGAAAAATCTTCATAAAATTTTGGTTGAGGTTCTGCTATCCTCATTGCATCATGATTACCAGGACAAATTATCATTTTAATATGTGATGGTATTTGTTTTAAATAATTGGCACACTCTTTATATTGTTCATATATGTCAGTTATTACTAAATTTTCTTCTTGTCCAGGATAAATTCCAACACCATCTACTAAGTCTCCTGCTATAAAAATATATTTCACTTTAGATGCTATTTTTTTTTGTTTTTCATCCCCAAGTTCCATATTTATCCACTTTAAAAATTTATTAAATTCATCAGGTAAAAATTTATTACTTCCTACATGTAAATCTGATAAAAATAAAGCATAAACTTCATCGCTCGACTTTTTTAATTCTTTATTTGTAGGAATATCTGGAATAAAGATATTATTAGCAAAAACAATTTTATCTCCATTAGTTCCTGTAATTCCAATAATTTCATCAAGCACTAATTCTTTTGCTTGCTTAAAAAGTTCAAACCTATCTTTATTGATTAATACTTTTATTATGCCTGTTTTGTCTTCTAAAGTTAACATTAAATGTCCATTTCTTGTTTCTCTTTTATTCATTACAAAACCAATTATTGATACATTATTTTTTTCTCTTCGCGCTAGAATTCTAGAAATACTTACACTATTTTCTAATTCTTTTCTTTGTCTTAATATTTTTTCTATTACAGAATATCTTTTATTAAAATATGTTACAAAATCTGCAACTTCTCTTTTTTTTACTGTATCTTTATCATAAGAATAAGTTATTTTTACCGAGTTTTCTTCGGGAATTACTATTTTTATTTCTTCTTTATCAGCAAAAGCTGAAAATTTTTGTATAATTTTTGAATTTTGTCTTTTTTCATACATAACTCTCGCTCTATCAAGTTCTAACCAATTACAATCTTTAGCATTCTTAATATTAATAGTATCAGATAAAATAATTAAACAATCACTTTCTTCTAAATGTCTTACGTCCACACATAAATTTGTGTCAATACATTCTTTACTAACAAGATATCCTTTATCTAAATAATTTAATACAATTCCTTTTCTTTTGTCAGCATCAATCATAAATTAAGTCCTTCCTCTAAAAGTTGTTTGATTTTTGGAATTGATGAATTAGATAACCCTAAAGATATTTCTCTAGTTCGCCCATATCTTCCTTTAGAAATAACTTTTGCATTTATTATTCCAAGCATATCAAGTTCTGCTAAAACATCACTTATCCTTCTTTGAGTTAAAAATTGTAAATTAATTTTATTACATATTTGTTTATATATTTCATAAACTTCTCCTGTAAAAATTGAATTTTTCTTACTACCAGATATTGTTAAAATTGAATATAATGTAGCTTGATGTTGCTTTGGTTGTGTTATAACAACGTCAAGCATTCTATCTCTTTCGATTTTATCTTCTGCTTGGTCAATATGTTGAATTTGTAATTGTTCTAAACCTTGTCTTTCTGCTAATTCTCCTGCTACTCTTAATAATTCAATTGCTCGCCTTGCATCACCATGTTCTCTTGCCGCGTAAGCTGCACATTTTTCAATTACTCCTGGTTGAATTGTGCCTTCTTTGAATGCTTGAGAACTTCTTTGTCTCAAAATATCTTGAATTTGTATAGCATTATACGGAGCAAACACTAATTCTTCTTCTGATAATGAACTTTTAACTCTTGGATCTAAAACATCAGAAAATATTAAATCATTAGAAATTCCAATTAGTGCAATTTGAGAATTTTTTAATTCTGAATTTACTCGCGTTAAATTATATAAAATTTCATCACCAGCTTTCTTAACTAATTGATCAATTTCGTCTAATATTACAATAAATAATAATTTTTTATGAT
>CAYZMD010000125.1:0-4446 GCA_964479425.1 uncultured Methanosarcinales archaeon
CATGCCAAAATCTCTAATTGGAATCCCCACCATTTATGGTTGGGGAGGATGTCAAATTTAATGCTATTTAAATTTTCCTACATAAAATCTAAGTCATCAGAAGTAATTGTAGTTTCAAAACAAATCATAATCAAATCTAGTCATTTATATAGTTATCCCAAATAAGCAAATTTTAAATAATGGGTAACTAACTAAAGATAAGAAGATGATACTATGATATGGCAAGACATTACATTATTGATTCTATTCTCTATATTATTAGTTATTTCTGGAATATATCTTGTAAAAAGCTTAACTAAAATTGCACGTTTTTTAAAATTAAGCGAATTTGTTGCAGGATTTATAATAATGGCAATTGCAACTAGCCTTCCTGAACTATTTGTAGGAATTACATCAGCACTAAAAAACAATACAGCCCTTGCTCTTGGAACAGTTATAGGAAGTAACATTGCAGACTTAACTCTTGTTGCAGGAATTGCTGTACTTTCTGTAAAAGGATTTAATATTGAAAGTAAAAAAACACAAGTTGATTCAATTTACATGGTTGCAATGGCATCACTACCAATAATTTTGACTATCATTGGAAAAGAATTAAGTAGAATTGATGGCATAATATTACTAATTGCATTCTCAATATATGCACGTAGACTTTTTAAGCAAAGAAAAACATTTAGAAAAGAATTTAAAGAGCCATTAAAAAGAAAAGATATATTGTTTTCAGGAATAATATTTGTATTAAGCCTTTATGTATTATTTTTTAGTGCACAAAACATAGTTAATTACGCAACATTACTAGCAACGGAATTAAACATTGCACCAATAATTATAGGATTATTCGCTATTGCAATAGGAACATCATTACCTGAATTAAGTTTTAGCCTAGTATCTGTTGCTAAAGGTCAAACTGAAATATTTTTAGGAGATATTATTGGAAGTGTAATTATTAATTCAACGCTTGTTTTAGGAGTGACTGCAATAATTTTACCAATATCTGCAGACTTGGTTTTATTTTTAACTTCCGGAGCATATATGATAATAGTTACATTCATTTTTGCAACTTTTATAGAATCAGGCAATAGACTTTATTGGAAAGAAGGATTATCTTTAGTTTTATTATATGTGTTTTTTTTCATAATTGAATTTTATATAAAAGTTATTGGGGGATAAAAAATGAAAAAATATTTTAGATGTATAGTTTGTGGTGATTTACATTATGGAGAACTTGAGCCTAAAATTTGTCCGACATGTATGCAAGAAAATGTTTATGTAAAATGTGAAGAAAAAGAATTCTTTTTAGTTAGCAAAAGTAAAAATATAGATAAACATAATGAGTTAGAAAATAAATGGGAGTATGAAGACGTAAAAAATAATTTCATAGAATTTTGTGATAAAAACAAACAATTTATCCTAAATCCAGAAAAAGAACATACAGATATAATATTGAATGGTATATTAGAAAACCAGAAAAAAAAAGGATTAAAGTTATGTCCTTGTAGACTTGAAGATAAAGGAACTTTTAAAGAAAAAGTATCATTAATTTGTCCATGTAACTTTTTTATACAAGAGCCATATAAAGAGAAGAAAAGAGATACAAAACAATGCTGGTGTGGCCTGTTTATTAAGGTGGAAAAATGAAAGCGCCAATATATTTATGGACAGGTAATGGATGGGGTAAAAGTACTTCTGCTTTTGGTGTTGCAATGAGAGCTGTTGGTCATGGATACAAAGTAGTTGTTATACAATTTATGAAAGGCCGAAAAGACACAGGAGAATATAAAATTCAAAAAAAATTAAAAAATTTTGAGATCTATCAATTCGGAAGAACAGAGTGGGTAGATTTAGAAAACCCAGCCCCAAGAGATAGAGATGATGCACTAGAAGGATTAGAATTTGCAAATAAGATTGCTAATGATTCTGAACCATTTTTATTAATACTTGATGAAATAAATTTAGCAGTAAAAATTGGAATTCTTAAAACAAAAGAAGTATTAGATTTACTCGACAATATTCCTACAAGTGTGCATATTTATTTGACTGGTAGAAGTGCACCAAAAGCATTAATTGAAAGAGCAGATTATGTTAATACAATTAATACATTAAAAGGTCCTAAAAAAACTGAAGGCGAAAAAGGTATTGATTATTGAAAGGTTTTATAAGTCTCTAAGAAATCTTTATAATTGGCCTGGTATGCGTCCTGCTACGAGTTGGTGCGAACTTAACTGTGAATATCAGAATTAGGACCAGGCTACACTTACTTTTTTCTAATAAGCGTTTTAATTTCTTCTAAATCTTTTTGCATATCGGAGATTTCTCTTTCGGCTTTTCTATTTACTTTATAATCATATCGTGCATTTATTCTGTCCCTTTCAGCTTCCCTATTCTGACTCATCAAAATGATTGGAGCTTGAAGAGCTGCTAAACAACTAAGAACAAAATTTAATAGAATAAATGGATAAGGATCCCAATTATACTTTATCATTTGAATATTTATTGCCATCCATATAGCAATAAAAATTAATATTCCTGTAATAAAACCCCAACTTCCTACAAAATGTGTTAATTTATCCGAACTTTTCTGAGCAAAAGTTAAAGGTTGTTTCCTATAAACAGGGTGACTACTCTGTTTATGTATTAGATCAGAATTTTTTATCTTCTTTGCCATTATAATGTCTTTTTATTTTATCATATTTAAACTTTTTTAAAAGAACATTGGAAGGTAATTGCCAATTGCATATGTAAAAATATAAGCAAACAAAAAACTTGGGACAAAAGGGATTCCTTCTTTGACGAGAATTTGTTTAATCTTTCCTTTCTTATATAAACTCTGAATAAGCTTAATTTGTTTTTTGTCTATACCTAAATCTTTTGGACCTGCTAGATATTTACCTTTATACTTAACATCTTTAGCTATCCAATCACCCTCAGTTAGTTTCATTGGATTATAATATTTTAACATACAACTTTTTTCAACAGATTTAGTAAACAAGAATAAATAAAACATACTCAACGATAAAACAATAATCATTAACAAAGGTAGTTTAAGTAAATAATCTACAAAATAAGTTGCAAAAACTAAAACCAAACAAACAAGCAATAAAATTCTATGTGTCAATTTATTCTGTTTAAATAATAAAGCAAACTCTTTTACAAACTGTTTTCTTTTTCTTATTGCTAAAATAATAGTATAAATAAGACCATAAACTGCACCTAAAAGAAATATGTTTATCATGAATATGAATAAAAATGTTGAGTATCCAATGAGTGCACCCATTCCCATTAATAACTTACTATCTCCTCCTCCCCATTGGCCAGTATAAAACATCAAATATGCAAGCGCTACTCCAATAAGAAGACCATAAATTCCATTAAGAAAATAACTCCAGTCTCCTGTTATAGATGAAAATGATGTTCTAATCAATAGAGCTGAAGCAATTAATCCGAAATTTAACCAATCCATAACTTCCCTTTTTTTCAAATCCTGAATTGAAGCTGTTATTAACACGGAAAGTGCAAGTACAATCATAATTAGATCAATCATGATGAAATAATCCTTGATAACATTTATAAACTTTGTTATTTATATATTATTATGCTCGATAAAATTAAAGAATTATTAAAGATTGAATCAGATAAGCCTTTACAAAAAACTCCCTTTCATATAGCTTTATCTATGCACGGAGTAAAAAAATGGGCGAGTAATAATAAAAAGACAGTTAATGAAGCATATATCAAAAGTTTTGAAATTCTAAAGGAATTAATTGAAGTGCAACTTAAAGAAAAAATAAGAATCTTTTCAATTTATATTATTCCGGAAAGCATGAGAGATAGCGTCGAGACAACAGATAAATTTATTGAGTTTGTTGAATATTTAGAAAAAAGCGAATTAATTAGTAAAAATCAAGTTAAAGTCTCTGTACTAGGAAAATGGTATGATTTGCCAAACAGAGCAATTGATCCAATAAAGAAAATAATATCCGAAACAAAAGATTATGATAATTTTTTTCTTAACTTATGTATTAATTATAACGGACAAGAAGAAATTGTGGATTCTGTAAAAATAATTGCAAGAAAAGTTGCAGCTGATAAACTTGACCCCGAAAGTATTACAAAAGAATTGATTAAAGAGAACATATACAGTTCATATTTTTTACCTCCTGACATAATCATAAAGACAGGAATTAAAAGAAGAACATTTGGTTTTTTATTGTGGGACAGCGTCAAGGCGCACACATACTTTGCAGACAGATTATTTCCAGAATTCACAAAAAAAGATTTCTACAAAGCAATAAAAGAATGGGAAAAGTATAAGGAATATATTTACAAATAGTGGGCTTGACTGAAAGGAAACTTCAAGTTTACTTGAAGGCTTAGAAACACGAAGTGTTTCAAAGACCCACTTTGCGTGTCAACTGAGCGTAACCAGTTGATGGGTAAAGTATAAAGAGT